>JBBDTT010000206.1:0-15984 GCA_040904285.1 Actinomycetota bacterium | reverse complement strand
TTCTGGTTGATCGCGCGAACCTCCGCCGGGCTGGTGGCCGGGTCGTAGCGGACGGAGGTCAGTCCGAGCAGGTCGGTCGGCAGCTTCGCCCCGTTCGCGTGGAGGATGAACGTGCGCCTGATGCCGAGCGCGCCGCCGAACAGCCCGGCCTCGAATACCACATTGTCGCGGGGCGACGCCTGGCCGGAGGACGCCTCCGTCGTGGTCCAGTCGTCCTGGGCGAACACGAACGCGGCGAAATCGACCTCCTGGGAGAGCTCGACGAGCCGATCGAGGGTCGACCGCCCCGGGTTGAAGGTGGTCGTCCAGGGCTCGACCTCGACGACGTCCTCGAGCCCGCGCGTGATCGCCTTGAGCAGTTTCGCCTGCTGGCCCGATGACCCGAGGAAGATGCGCGGCTTCATGCGCGATTCATGATGACGGACATGGCGCACACGCCACGACATGGGCCGCGCCTGCGCATCTCCTCTAGCGGCATGGACATCTCGGAGATTACGCCAGGCGCACAAGCTCCTTCAGGGGCACTGACCAGGGGGCACTGACCCATGGCTCGGGTCGTGCTCCCGACGTCAGGATCCAGTTTCCCGCTCACCCATGACATGCGGCCCTCGCCGGGACCACGCGGATGGAGTTGCCGGCGAGGCAGACGACGACCGAGGCCTGGCCATCGTCCTCGTTCGCCTCGAGGACCGTGTTCTCGGTATCGAAGCTCACGTCCAGCACGTAGCGTCCGTCGGGGACACCGGACAAGGCCGCCTCGGTGCGGCGGGGCTCACACCGGGTCGGCTGTTCTCGCATCCACCGGGGCGGACTCCTCCTTGCGAGCACCATTCGACCGTGTCCCGACGAGGTACCAGGTCTCCATCGGACCCTTGCCCTTGACCACGATCGTTCCACGCTTCTTGAAGACGAACTCGTCCTTCAGCAGTTCGTACGTCGCGCGTGTGATCTGGATCTCACCCGGTGCGCTGTGGGCCTCCATCCGGCTCGCCGTGTTCACGGCGTCGCCCCACAGGTCGTAGAGGAAGCGCTTCGTCCCGATCACCCCGGCGACGACGGGCCCCGAGTTGATGCCGATCCTGAGCTCGAGCCCCCGCTGCCCGATTGCCGATGTCGCCACCGCGTCGCGCATGTCGAGCGCCAGGAGCGCGGCCTTGCGGGCGTGATCGGGGGCGGGGTCGGGCACTCCCGAGGCGGCCATGTAGCAGTCGCCGATCGTCTTGATCTTCTCGAGCCCGTGTCGCTCGACCAGCATGTCGAAGTGGGAGAACAGCTGATCGAGGATCCCGACGACCTCGGCGGCGGTGAGGCGTCGCGCGAGCGGCGTGAAGTTCACGACGTCGGCGAACAGGACCGTGGCGGACTCGAAGTCGTCCGCGATCGACTGGGTGGTGGCCTTCAGTCGCTCCGCGATCGAGCTGGGCAGGATGTTCAGGAGCAGCGCCTCGGACTTCTCCTGTTCAGCGCGGAGGGCCCGCAGCGCCGCATTGCGCTGGTTGGCGAAGGTGGCCAGGATCGTGAAGGCCACCGAGCCGGCGCCGACGATGTTGAGGGCGAGCATCGTGCTGGTGAACGCAACCGGGAGGTTTGCGTCGCGGAACAGGACCTCGCCCAGGATGCCCGTGGCCAGGAAGACCACCACGAACCCTCCGAACCAGCCGACGGCCTGACGCACCTCGAGGAACACCAGCGCCCCGAGCGGCGCCAGGATCCCCCACAGCCCGACGCCCCCGGACGGGAGGAACCCGCCCACCATCATCTGCCCGACGGTCGTCGTGAAGACCACGTCCAGGAGCTGAACGACGAGCAGGAACCGGAAGCTCCGGGTTCGCGCGAAGACGACCAGGGAGCCGACCGACACGGCGAGGTAGACGTACGGAACGAAGCCAACCGGCGAACCGAAGGCCAGGTACAGGGCTCCCCACACCGCGGAGACGGGCAGGATCAAGACCGCGAGCAGGACGAGCAGTGCCTTCTTCTGGCGCAGATCCTGGTCGTCCCCGGGATCTGCGCCGATCCTGGCGAAGAGCGCGGCCGCCGTGGCGATCCAGCCGTCGCCGCGTCGGGTGCGCTCCACGGGCGCATCTTCACGCGTTGACGCCGGCGAGACAACGGGCGACAGCCGGGTCAGAACCGCTGACGGCCGTTTCGGGCGCCGGCCTGGGTCAGGCGGCCGTCGGCACCCGCTCCTTCCGGCGAGTAGAGGAACTTGAGCCCGACGAAGGAGAGGCCGGGCACGGCGGCGACCACGCTCTACTGCCCGTGACCAGGGAAATCGGTCCAACCCTGCTCAGGCAGGATGAGGCGAAGGACGTTCCTAAACCGTGTGTCGGGGGTTCGATTCCTCCCGGGGGCACTCTTCAGAGGCTGGGCGGTCGCTATTCGAACCTTCGACCCGAGCCCAGACCGGAAGCGTTCCCCTTGTGTGCGAACCCGTGCTGTTTCTGATCCGCCCTACGTAGGCGACGATGTGGGAGTCGGGGTACCGTCGCCCTCGCCTCCAGTGAAGAGATCAATGATCGAGCGATCGATCAAGGCCGCACCGACAACGATCATCAGCGCGCCCAAGATGTAGACGGCATCGCCAAGTTTCTCAATTACCGGCCAAACGCCGCCGGCAAGCTGGATGTCGCCCTTCTTTCGCGCGCGCAAGAAGATGAGCGCGATGCCTGCGAGAATCAGCAAGAAGCCAGCCGCAGATTTGCCCATTGCTTCCTCCTTCCCCGCCAGCCCGGCGAGACGAACTGCAGCTATCTCACGGGAGAAGGCCCGAGATCCTCGCCTCGGAGAACAATAGTTCCGTCTCGGTTGACAGAGGCATTGAACTCAGGATTCTCGCCGACGTGGGGGTTGTCGGTACCCCAGTCACCGCCTTCCCCGTCAGGGTGGAACCCTGGCGAGTCTCCTGGGGATCCGCCAGGTACGTTGTCTGATATGAGGTTCGTGTATGTAATCCAACCGCCCCCGCTGACCAGCGTTACGTAACAGTATTCGTACACGTCCTGCGCTACTCCGCTCTCCACGACGGCGCCCTGGAACTCCTTCCCTGCGATTGAGGTGCGCAGAGTGCTGTTGTCGGGCCCGTTCCAGGAATCAACGCAATCGGTCCAAGAGGGGCCAGGCCCCTCGCCGCCAGGTTCATCCGGCGATAGGGACGTCAGCCACACAACCGCCCCCGTAACGGCTGCGACCAACCCTGAGACTATCGCCAAAAGAGCGACATCCGCGGCCCCTCGTTCCCGTTGAAAGGTCATGTCATCCCGCCTCCTCCGAGCACAAGCACAGCAACACACAGGAGGGTGATCAGAGCGCACCCACGGATCAGACCGTATCCACGTGCCAATAGTTTCCCATCGAACCCATCCTGATCGCCCGCCCAATAGCGCATCCAGGGCATCACGGCCCGACCCAACGCAAAAGCTAACCCGGCCGTCACGGCCTCAAGGAGGGACCCACCGAACAGGCTAATCGCCAAAGCGAGTACGTATGGTGAGGTGGCCGGAAGGTAGGTCCTAACGCCAGTTCCCAGCTCAAATCCAAACTGGAGGGCGGACCAGACGGGACCGTTCCTAAAGACGTCTTGCGGGACGAGCCTTCGATTCTCCGGGAGCGGGAAGCGAAGGATTCGAAAGTCGCGCAGGATCCCCAGGCCTGCCGCCGCCAGCACTACCGGGGATCGAACACCCCAAGGAACTGGCGAAAGCAGCCCGTTAAGGATGAGCAGCACAAGGGCAGAGGTAACGCCTCCCAAAGCCAGCCCACCGGAGAACACAATGAGCCCCCATCTCTGAGAGATTCGCCCTCGCCGTCCAGGCGAGGTCAGCGCCCATGCGCTGTTGGTGCTTCAGGTGGAACCACTCAAGCTGTAGCCGGCGGCGCTCCCCAGAACGATCCAGAGGCCCCACTTCATCGAGATCGCGACTGCCGTGAGCGCCAGCAGCACCACTACCGGGGCCAATGGATCGGCAAGCGAGGCTTGTCCGCCAAGCCGTTCCGATGCGGGCTTCCTCTGCGCCCGAAAGGATCGAACGAGACCGGCCACTTAGACCTTCCCGCGGCAGATGTCCTTGTACCAGCCCAGACAGCAGAGGATCCAGCCGTCATGACAGCGATAGACCGTGGTGGAATTGCAGCGCCAGTGCCACCCGTCCCAGCCGCCGCCCTCGGGCCGGCACTTGTTCGGGCGGAGGCGATAGTCTATTCCACTTGGATGATCCCAGGTCACCTTGTGCCATCCCCCGCTGCAGCAGGAGCCGTTTGTCACGCCTCCGCAGACGTTGCTGGGTCCGCAGCCTGGGGAGCACTGATGGTTGCGCGCATACCCTTCGGTCGGGTGGCAAGGACCGGTGGTGAGGCTCGTCCAGATGTCATAGCCATCTGCGAAAGCCTGCCTTGCCGGCGGGAGGATCCCCAGAGCCTTCGTCCCAATCACGGCGAGAACCACGCCAGTTCGAGCCAAGAACATTCGCCGCGATAGCCCGCCTTGGCCTCCCCGCGCGAGCCTCCTTTCCGTGCGCGTGGGAGCTCGTCCTGTAAGCGGAGCGATGTCCTCAAGCCTCAGAGCCATTTGCCCACCTCCGCCGCGCCGACCTAACGAATGCCTCAAGCTGTTTGGGACTGCCAACGGGCGCGGCGTCGAGAACGACATCCGATCCGGACAACGCGACCGCGAACGGAATCGTGGGGATATCAAACAGCCGGTGAGCCTCGATCGCATCCTCACGAACACTCAAGCTTCGGGACGGCTCAACGGGGCTCCGTCCCGTGAAGACAGCCACGAAGCGGGCGACGCTCTCGGGCACAGCCTCCGCTTCCCGTACGAAGTGAGGAAGCACGGCCTCACAGGACGAACACCCGGCCTCCGCAAATAGAAGAACAGAGGGCTTGCCGCCCAGGTTGTGGCTTCCATTGAGTACGGGTGCTCTACTACCGAGCCGGGGGCCCGGCTGAGCATCCACCGCCACAGCTTTCCCGATCAGATGCACTTGTCGCACCAGGCCAGCGACGGCAAACGCCAGCAACGCGATGACGATCCAAGTCGCAAGCAGAGCGGAGGTCTCGAAGCTCATCTTGCTGCCCTCACCTGGCGCATCGAGGCGGGGGCCGCCAAGGCGTCCGGCAGAATCCAGAGCGTAACGCCCATCGCCAGAGCGGCAACAACCGCAATCGCACGCTCGCCACCAGCGAGACGTGTTGCGATCGCATCGCTAAGGAGGGCGGCGAGAGTCGCTAGAGCCGCGAGCATAAGGGCCCGCCCAATCGCCCATGAACTAGCGGGGCTGGTTCCACTCGTGCAGCCACACGGCGCGTCGGGTCGCCAACGGATGAGGAACCACAGGTAGCCGGAATACACCGAGAAGAGGACAGCGGATGACGCGAGAGCAGGCGTTGCGAGATGCCTTGGAATGGCACCGATCAGGGCGATGAGCCCGATCGCCGCCAGTCCTAGTTCGGTTAGGCCCACAAGCATCGCCAGCTGAGCCGGCACTCGAGAAAGGGGCGTATCTTGCCTCGAGAGCGCACTCCGGAGTGGTCCGGGTCGCGCCAAATGCAGCCCACCCGCCGTCAGCAGGATACCGAGAACAGAGTATGCGGCGGCCGATGCAACGAAGGTACTCATCCAGCTAGCGGTGTGGGGGGCCGCCACTCGACGATCAGTTCCTGGAGACCCAAGAGAACAGCGTTCACGTCAGCTTCCGCGTTAGGAACAATGACAGTCGTGTTCGTGGTGCTCACCAAGACGAAGTAGGGAAGCCTCTGCGGGCCCATCTTGTCGACATATAGCTGCCCGCCGGGGAGCGCAGTGCCTTGCCACGGAGGTACCATTGGTGGCGAGGGGTCACTCGCTGGATGTATTTCCAACAAGCCGATACCCGGAACATACCGGACAAGGGTCGGCCCACTATCCAGGCTCGTATCACTTGATACGGGACGCATGATCGCTCCGGCAGGATCGCCAACCTCGCTAATGTCGAACTTCTCGAGGAGCGTGAGAACGTCGGTGGCGGTGGGGCCCACCTGTGGCACGAATGCATCTCCCTGGTCTGGGCTACGCGCCGTCTGGAGCCAGGTAAAGATGGACGTGCGTTGTCCTTCCCATGCCATCCCACGGATGACTACGTCCGCTTCTGAGTCCGGATCGAAGTAGCTCCGACTGCCCGTTCGCAGGAGGCCCTGCTGAACGGGATACTCCTCGTCCAACTGTCCGATTCCGAGAAGCCTCTCTGTCGCCATTCCGGCGCTCTCCCGGAGTCCCGAGGTGAACTCCTGCAAGTCGGAACCAATACGGTAGGTCGTGATGCAGGTGTACTGGCCAACGTTCGGATCCTCGCCGGCGGCCTGCGCCCGAATCGTCACGACGCTGCCATCCGAAGCTCTGAATTGGTCCACCGAATGGGAGATCATGACTCGCCCCGGCTCGAGGCTGGGTGCCGCGAGCAAACCCCGAGACTGATGAGAACAGCGGCAGCGCGCGCGGCGATGCTCCTAGGCGGGGACTTGGCGGAGGAGGAGACGCTTGCGAGGCGGACAGACCTGTGGGGCGCGGGCACCATCACCTCCGTGGAGGACTTAACGTCGAGTTAACCGTAGTGCCCGAGGGAAGTCAAGCCCTCAAGATCGAAGAGGCGCCAAAGCTGTACGTGACAACGACGACTTCAGGGGACTGATGTAGCCGGTCATCGTTGGTGAATCAGTTCGGGATGACAGGACGTCGGATCCGGATTCGCCGACGATGTGATAGGCCACAGCGAGCTCGCCGTTCATTGCGAAGCGCGGCTTTCGGGAGTTATCATGGGTAAACTCTGTCCACCTGGTCTTCTGCCGTCAACGCTGATCAGATGCCGAGACATCAGCCGATAGGTCATGAAGCCTAGCGACGCGCTGTTGGACTTGAGAGTTCGAATAGGCTCCTGCAAGGGGCACTAGCCGGAGCCCGGCGAGACACTATTCGAACCCGGCCGCCCCTGGAACCCGGGGAGCCGAGGCCGAGACGGTCCCATCAGCTCGGGCTGGGGATGCGGTCGCCAACTCGCGCCCGAGCGTGTCCGATCGTCTCCTCGACGATGTCCAACATCTTGCTGAGATGCGCACGCTTGACCTTCAGCGTGACGTCGGCGTACCGAGCGGGACCCCGGCGAGCCGATAGATATGCGAAGGCATGCCCGTGCTCCTTAGGTGCGTTGCCGAGCTTCGTCCAGTCCGCGAACCATCTCCGCCGCGCCGGGTGGTCGCGAGGTGGGGCGTCATCGATCAGCAACATCTGCGCCGTTACGGCTAGCTCCGCGGCGGCGTGCCCGGCATCGACGGCCGGCGCAAGCCGGCCCGCCTCGAGCGCACTCCTCGCCTCCGCCAAGTACTCCTGGGCGCGCGCGAGCTTTCGTCGGGCCTTCTCGCGGTTGCGACGGAAGTCGAAGGCGACATACGTCCGGTTCGCGATGCGCGCGAAGCAAACCCAGCCGGCATCGGGGTCGACCTCTGTTGGCTGGAGATCTCGCAGGTCGTCGAAGTCCTGGAGCCTCACAGCCTCGCCTTCGGCGATGGAACGCGTCGCTCTCACACTCGCTAGGAGGCTGACTTCGTCATCGAGGAACACTGTGACGGGGCTACCCGGTGGCATCACGACAAGCGCCTTGCTCAGGTGCTCCGGCGCGATAGCGAGGCCGCGCCGTTGCACCTCAGGCCCCACCCACAGATCGTAAATCTGGCTGAGGAGCAGGCTGGCGTCGAGCTGCTCACCAGCGTCTGGGGGTGCTTCCATGCCCCTATTGTCTCAGCGTCGCGGCAAGCCGCTGTACCCCCGGCTGCACGCTCTCACCTCGCGGAGATGGACCCCGAGCTTACAAGCTTGTCATTTCAGAGTATTATCCTGCGCTCACGGACGGCGTCCGAACTCTGCCGCCATCCGGGCACGACGGGGAAACCGGTTGCCGAGGGCGGCATAGGGACCAAAGGTGAGGAAGACGGGCGGATGTCACTTGTCATCAGCCGTGTCTCACATCACAACCCGAGCAACCATCAAGTCGGTTTCTCCCTCAGCTCGCGTTTCGCGCGCGGCGCTTCTTGGGCCGGCCACGTACCAAGAAGACGCGGTTCCCCACAGTCTTCACTGTGATCGGTGAGCCATGACGCTTCACGTAATTGCGAATCGCGTTTGCCACGCTCAGCGGCTTCGCCCAGATCTGGACCTCACCGTACTTCTCACGGCTAGCCATGAACTGGTCGACGAGCTCCTGCACTCGCGAGGTCCCGCGCCGCGTCTGTTGGGGAAGCTCCGAGACAGGCTTCCAAAGGGCAGAACCCACCGTAACCTCCTTAGGCTAAGACTCTTCGGTTTCTACCGCATGGCGCGCATGTTTCCGACGAGCCAGGCACTTAGTTAGCTGCCTCGTAGGGGCGGGTCAGGTCTGTGTCGCCACCTGATTCGAGCATGCAAGGGCGGTGGAATACAAGACCAGTTTCCTGTGGATAACGCGGAACTTCCTGTGCTAAACGACCGAGAAGTAAGGGAATCTCCGCTTCAACCTGTCCAAACATCTGTCCTGGCTGCGTTGCGAGGCGCTAGCCCCTCGGGTGGCGGCCCAGTTAGCCGCTCCTGGACGAGACGGTGGAGACTGGCTATGGACCCCTGAACGACAGGTTCGAATAAGCTCCTGCCAGGGGCACTGGTTTCTTTGGGCAGGGCTGGTGGGTACGACCGAAACCTCTCAGGACCCGAATCAGCCTCTCCGGTACCGCGGCAGATTTCCTATCTGAACAGCCGTAAGAGTCTGTTCACTTTCTGGGCGGCCCGCCCCTCCACCAACGGGAAACAATGACGCGTCGCTCCCGGTGCGAGGAGGTCTGGATGGGCAAAGTCCGGATAGTCGCGATCGGTCTCGTCCTTCTCCTCGCGGACGCGCCCGGCGTGGCCGCTGCCGGGCTGCCGGCCTGGGACATCGTTCCCAGCGCGAACGTCGGAAGCGCGCCGAGCGAGCTGCTGGGCGTCTCGTCACCCGTCGCCGGCCAGGTCTGGGCGGTCGGCTCCGGCGGCGTGAAGTCGCTGATCGAGAAGTGGAACGGCTCCTCCTTCGTGACCGTGAGGAGCCCGAGCGTCCGCGGCCGGGACACGGTCCTCGAGGACGTCTTCGCCCGGACCACGGCCGATGCGTGGGCCGTCGGACACGCGGACCGGACCGACTTCGTCGGGAGCCAGACGTTCATCGTGCGCTGGAACGGCTCGACCTGGGCTCGGGTGCCCTCCCCGAACCGGGGGACCGCCGACGACTCGAACATCCTCACCGGCGTTGCCTCGATCACGGCGACGGACGCGTGGGCTGTCGGTACGTTCTCGAACTTCGCCTCGGGCGGACAGGCGTTGACCCTCCGGTGGAACGGCTCGCAGTGGACCGACGTCCCGAACACCTGCGGCTTCGGGCTTCAGGACGTCTTCGCGCTCTCCTCGACGAACGTGTGGGCCGTCGGCGGGAACAACACGTGCCGCTGGAACGGCAGCACGTGGACGCGGTTCGCTCCGGCCCCCCCGCCCAACCAGCAGTCATCCCTCATCCTCCAGGACGTCAGCGGCTCCGGGCCCAGCGACCTGTGGGCCGTCGGCTTCGTGGCGTCGTCCTGTGGTGAGGGACAGGTCTGCTTCTCCGGCGCGGCCGAACGCTGGAACGGGACGCGGTGGACGTTCGTTCCGGTGGACGGTCTCCTGTACGGCGTCCACGCCCTCGCCGCGAACGACGTCTGGGCCGTTGGCCAGGCGATCGGCTCGACCGTCCTCCACTACAACGGCTCGATCTGGGAGACGGTGCCCACGCCGTACGCGCCGGGGACGCTGTTCGCGGTCGACGCCGCCACGACGAACGACCTGTGGGCGGCCGGGTCGCGTTTCGAGAACGGGATGCCACGAACCCTGGCCGAGCACGCTCCCGCACAGGGCGCCGGATCGGTCGAGGGCAGCACCACCGTGGGCAACGCCACGGTGTCGTGGTTCGGGCCGGAGTCGGGCTCGGTGGCGAGCGACCCGTTCGGCCACTACGAGGTGGGCGGGCTCACCGCGGGCCGCTACACGTTCACGGCTTCGTATCCGGGCTGCACGCCCGTCCAGAGGCAAGCGGACGTGGTGGCCGGCCAGACGATCACGGTCAACCTCCCGATCACCTGCTGAGCGGGGCGACCGAGTCCGCACCGAGTCACCCCGTGGCGAGGCGGACCTCCGAGGAGGCCGAGGTCCGGCTCAACCGCGTAACGAGAGCCTGGACCTCTGGGCTCGAATGAGTTCACCTCAGGGGCACTGGCTCGTTTTGGCTTGCTCAAACCAGTTCGAGAACAGGACTTTCGAGCCGCGTTCTTGTGCCTGCGGCCCGCGGGACGACAGCGCTCGGCGAGGCCGCATCCGCTGGCCCGAGCGGCCAGTCGGATGCAGCCTCTACTCACCCGCCGATTCTCACGCGAACGCGACGGCCTTCGCGCCGTTGACGATCTCCTCGACGACCTTCGCGGCCCCGACGATGATCGCGCCCTTGGCGACCTGCCCCTCCGTGATTTCGCGCGGCTTCGTGCACGCCCCGCACAGCCACACCTCGCCGCCGTTGCCGACGAACTCGTCGAACAGCTCCGACAGCGGGGCGAGCCCCGGGGCTGCGACGCCCTCGGTCCCACCCTCGGTCCCCAGCCAGACGGCGTCGATGGTGCAGAGCACCACGGCGTCCTGACCGGCGGTCGCCGCGACGTTCGCGGCCACGAACGGGAGCGTCGCGCGCTCCGGGTCGTCCTTTCCATACGTGCAGTTGAACAGCAACTTCTCGCTCATTTCACACGCTCCACGACGATAGAGAGGCTTCCGTCCTCGTTGTCATCGACCGACAGCACCCGCTGCCCGAGCATCCGGGCCAGCGGCGGCAGATCCTGCTTTGCCGCCGGATCACGGGCCACCACCTGCAACACGTCACCGATCGCCACCGCCCGGATCCGCCGGGCGAACTCACCCGTCAGGCCGTCCGCGCATCCCATGGTGCCTGCGTCGAACGTGTGCAGCCTGCCGGACTCTTCCTCCCTGTCCGAGGCCGCGGCCCGGGTGTCGATCGATGTCCCTCGACCCTGGTCGTCCACCGTCCTCCTTTCGTTGCTCGAGCTCCGCACGATGCGGTCGAGTGGAAGGCTCGCAGGGCGGTCTTCCCGGAATCTTCCCGGCGAGACGGGCGAGCGGCGAGATGCCCGTCAGAGGCGCATGGTGGCGAGGATCGCTTGGGCCTCGACCTCGGCGTCGGCTCCGCCCGGGAGCGACCCCCGGGCCTGGAGCGTCACAGCGAGCTCGAACCGGTGGCCCAGGTCCCGGAAGGCGTCGGCGGCACCGGCGAGAGCGCGCGCGGCGTCCCGGATCTCGCCGCGAGCCAGATGGACGCGACCCCTCGTGGCCGCGGAACGCGCGGCGCCGACGGCGTTGTGCCCCGAGGCGGCCAGCTCGGCGCCGCGTTCAGCGCACCGGGACGCGGCATCGACGTCTCCCCTCTCGAGATACACAGCGGCCATGACGGGGAGGAGCTCCAGCGAACAGATCGGGCACGGGCGGCCGTCGGCCTCCAGGCGCTCGGCCGTGGCCAGCAGCCTGGTCGCGCCCTCGACATCTCCCACCGACAGACGGCTGCGCATCCCGGCGCCGTAGATATTCATCAGCGCGTGATCCCGGACCGCGGCCTCCGACGCCGCCTCGAGCGCCCGGTCGAACAGGTCCGCGCCGGCCCTGCCCCCCACGTCGGCCTCCAGCGCGAGCAGACGTGCCGCGGTGAACGCGACCCCGGCGGGCGAACCCAGCGCCTGGTGGAGGTCGAGCGATCGCTCGAGTTGCTCCCGGGCCACATGGAAGTCGCCGCGGGCGAGCCCGATGCTGCCGAGGGCGTAGTGGCAGACCGCCAGGCATCGCAGGTTGCCCATCGACGCCGCCTGTTCGGTGACACCGTCGATGAACGCCTTCGCTCGCCGGTGAGGGTCCTCGCCGCGGATCCGGTACTCCCAGAGGCACATGTGCGCGTCCGTCGCGAGCACGAGATCCGGCGACCAGTCCGCCTCCCGGCGAAGCTCGTAGCGAAGTCCCTCCTCCCAGTTCCCCTGTGGGAGGTGGGCGAGGGCGAGCATCTCGCACGCCTGCGCGATCTCCCGCTCTGCGCCGGCGCGTTCCGCGATCTCCAGCGCGCGTTCGGCCAGCCCGACGGCGTCCTCCAGACGGTTGACGTGCCAGTCGATGAGGGCCTCGACGATCAGGTTGCGGGCCTCGTCGAGCTCCTCGATCGGTGGGTTCGCCCGCGCGTTCGCCAGGTGCTCGAACGCGGCGGGGACGTCGGCCGCCATGATCGCGCCCAGCGCCATCTTGCGGTGGAGCCCGGGCCGACCCTCCCGGCCGTCTTCCGCGGTCGCCGCGAGCGCGTTCGTGTAGGCATCGGAGCTCGCCTCGACGTGTCCGACCAGGCGGTGCACGTCGCCGATCCGCTCGTGGATCTCGGCGATCCGCGCCGGGGCGGGGGCCTCCCCTCGCGGGAGCAGCGCGAGAGCGTCCCCGTACCAGGTGAGCGCGGTTTCGTGGTCGTACACGGACTCGGCACGGTCGCCCGCGGCGATCAGGTAGTGCACCGCGCGCTCGAGATCGCCGGACTCCCGGTAGTGATGGGCGAGGGTCTCGACGGGCCGCTCGGCTTCGGGACGCTCCGCCTCGAGGGTGCGGGCCACGCGGCGGTGCAGCGCCTGCCGGCGAAGGGGACGCATCCGCCGCACGACAGCCTCCCGCAGCAACGGATGGGTGAACCGATAGCCGAGCCCGGCTTCCTCGAGCAGACGCGCGTCGACGGCCTCGCTCACCAGATCGAGGAGGGGGTCGGTCGCTTCGATCAGGAGCTCCTCCCCCCGGGCACACGCCTGCAGCAGCGGCAAAGGGATCGCCTCGCCGATGACCGCGGCCAGACCGAGCACACCGAGCCCGGCGTCCGAGACGGCCGCGATTCGCTCTCGAAGCAGGCCGTGCAAGGACGACGGGACTGGAACCGTTTCGTCCGCTCGCTCGAGCGACCAGCCCTTCGCCTTTCGGACCAGCCGCCCGGCCGCGGAGAGCTGATGGACCAGCTCGGCGGTGAAGAGGGGGTGTCCACCGCCCAGCCCGTGGAGGACCTCGGCGGTCTTGGCGTCCACCGGGCCACCCAGCGCGTCCGCGAGGAACGTCTCGTGCTCGCGCGGTGAGAGAGGGCCTAGAAGGATGCGCGTTGGTGCGGTCTCCATGAGGGTGTCGAGCGCGGGCCGGGACGGCTCGTCCGTTCTCCGGCAGGCGACGAGGAGGATCGAAGCAGACGCGATCCGGCGGGCGAGGTACGTGAGCGCTGCCAGAGTCCCCTCATCGGCCGCATGGAGATCATCCAGGACGACCACGAGCGGCGTCCGGCGCGCCCGCTCCTGCAGGAAGCGAAGCATCCCGCGGAAGAGCGCGTTGCGCGAGGCGACCCGATCGGCGCTCCCGGCCGGAGCGCCGACGGCCACATCCGGCAATGCGATCCCGAGCTCCGCGGGGATGTGCTCCGTGCCGGTGGGGTCCGCTCTCAGGGCCATGCGGACCGCGTCGATGAGGGGAGCGTAGGAGAGCCGGCCCTCTCCGGAGCGAGCAGAGCCGTAGGCGACCCCGTATCCGCGGGCGCGGGCCTGCTGGAGGACCTCGTGGGCCAATCGGGTCTTTCCGATGCCGGCCGGTCCTGCGATGGAGATCCAGCCGCCGGTTCCGTCGGCCAGCGCATCGAGACGAGACCGCAGGATCGCGGTCTCGGCCTCTCGCCCGATCAAGGCCGTCAGCAGGCGGGCCGCATAGCCCGGCATCTCGTCGCTCGCACCGGCTCGGGGCACCGCTGCCGTTTCGATCTCCTCTCGCAGCGCGGTCGTCTCAACGGACGGTCGGGCGCCGAGCTCGCGGTCAAGCACCTCCTCGCAGATCCGGAACTGGCGGATCGCGCGGTCCCGATTCCCCTCGAGCGCGTAGACCTGCATCAGTCCTCGATGTCCGTCTTCACGGGTCGGATCGACCGCGAGTGCTTGCCGGTAGGCATCGGCCGCCTCGGCAAGGACGCCGGCCTGGAGAAGCGCAGCCCCCAATCGAACCAGCAGGTCGACGTGGCGCCCGCCCAGCGCCTCCCGCGGGCCGAGCGTCCACTCCTCGTATCGATCGGCCGGGAGCAGCTCACCCGTGTAGGCCGCGACGGCCGCGCGCAGCGCCGCGAGGGTCGGCTCCCGAACCGCGAGATCGGCAAGGCGCTCGAACGCGGCGACATCCGTTTCCACCTCACCGCCCAGCCGGAGAAGCCCCGCCCGGAACTCGACGAGCGCCTCGCGTTCCGGATCGGCTCCGAGCGCCTGACGAATGTGGTGGACGGCCTTGTACAGCTGGGCGGACGCCGCCTGCAGGTCCAAGTCGGGCCACAGAGCGTCCATCGCCTGATCGCGGTGCAGATGCCGGCTCGGCTGGATGGCGAGGAGCTTCAAGAGCGCGCGAGACTTCTTCCGGACGAACCGGGCTTCGGGCACGTCGGTGCCGCCCACCTCCACGCTGAATCGCCCAAGCAAGCGGACCCTCGCAGCAGGTCCGGCGGGACGTGCGCCGGTCGCCTCGTCACGGGTACTCATCGCACTCCGGCGAATGTATCGCTCGCGATCAGATGTGCGACCGAGCAGATCGGCTCGCGACGCCTCGGCGAAGGAACCGCACTCACGCGCGGGAGGCGCTTTCCTATTGGCCCCTGCGGGGCGCCGTGTGCAATCGTGCGATCGACCTCTGGACCTCTAGGTTCGAAATGAGTTCGGATTAGCAGGTGACGATGACCCCGGTGGACGAGGCGACGTTCCTGTCCCTCGACGAGGGATCGGACTCCCCCGAGACCGCCGTGTTCTACGCGTTCGAGGACGGCGTCCCGGCGTACCTGCACAGCGGAGGCCGGGCCAACCGGAAGGTGTGAGGACCGCGGTCAGCCCGGGTCCAGGCAGATCCTCAGGGCGGCCGCCATCCGCGCCCGGGTCTCGCCGGGGTAGATGACCTCGTCGATGATGCCGGCCTCGGCGGCGACGAAGGGGTTGGTGACCGCCGCGCGGTAGCCGGCGGCGAGCTCGGCGCGGAGCTCCGCCTCGTTCGCGGCGGACGCGAGCTCCCTTCGATGCAGCAGGCCGACGGCCGCCTCGGGTCCCATGACCGCGACCTCCGCGCCGGGCCAAGCCCACGTGAAGTCGGCGCCGACCGAGCGCGAGCCCATCGCGATGTACGCGCCGCCGTAGGCCTTGCGGACGATCACGGTCAGCTTCGGGGAGGGCGCCTCGACGTAGGCCGCCAGCATCGACGCGCCGTGGTTGATGACGCCGCGCCGCTCCTCGGTGGTGCCGGGCAGGAACCCCGGCACGTCGACGAACGTGAGGATGGGCAGGCCGAACCGCCCGCAGAACGCGACGAACCGGGCCACCTTCGCGGCGCCTCGCGAATCGAGGATCCCGCCCCGGCGCGCCGGCTGCGAGGCCACCACGCCGACCGGTACGCCGTCCAGGCGGGCCAGCGCCGTGATCATCGCGGGCGCGAACTCGCTCATCAGCTCGAGCCGGTCCCCTCCGTCGAGGACGCCGTCCAGGATCCGCCACATGTCGAACGGCGCCCGGGGCGAGGCGGGCAGGACCTCGTCGAGCGGCCCCGGCATGGTTCGCAGCGGCGCCGCGAGCCGGGGGAGCACCTCCCCGACCGCGCGGGGGAGGAAGGACAGGAGCCGGCGGACGGCCGCCGTCGCCCGGGTCTCGTCCGCCGCCAGCAGGTGGGCCACGTTGCTCTCGCGGGAATGGATCGCCGCGCCGCCGAGGACCTCGGGCTCCACGTCCTCGCCGGTGGCCGCGCGCACGACCGCGGGCCCGGTCAGGAACATCTGGCTGGCTCCGGGGACCATCACGGTCCAGTCGGTGAGAGAGGGCGAGTACGCCGCCGCGCCCGCGCAACGCCCC
>JBBDTT010000205.1:10890-16055 GCA_040904285.1 Actinomycetota bacterium | reverse complement strand
GCGCGGTGGTCACCCTACGAGGGACTCGCGCCCGGGCTCTCGGGAGGTCCGGAGGCCGTCGGGCTGGGCGACGCCGCCGGGGCGGTCGGCGACGGGATCGTGGGGTTGTCGGAGAAGTCGTAGCTGTCCGGGATCTCCTCGGGCTCCTGCCCGATGACCACGGCGATCTCGTCGTGCTCCTCCACCGCGTGGTTCACGAAGTCGTCGACCTCGTCCCCGTTCACGTACACGGCGATGGTCTCGTCCGGCTCGCAGTACCCACCCACGCAGGTCGGGGACAGCCGCACGCCCCAGATCGTGAAGATGTCGCCGACGGTCGCCCCGAAGTCCTCGTCCGCCTCGACATGGATCACGCCGCTGTCGTCGTGCGTGTGGATCCCGGCGAACAGCCCGGTCGTGATCCCCATCCCGTTCGGGATCGGGGTGCGCCGGCCGTCGACGAAGACGTCCACGTGCACGTGGTTGTGGAACGACTCGGTTCCGGGCGTGGGGACGTCCGCACGAGCCATGAGCTCCGGCAGGTCCGAGGTGTTGGCGGGCCACGGCGCGAGCGAGGTGGACAGCTGGACCTCGTCGCCGCCGCCTCGCACGGTGAGGATCCCGGCCACCACGGCCGCCGCCACGAGCACGAGGATGACGCCGCCGGTGATCAGGTTCGCCTTGCGCTTGGCGCGGGCGCGGTCGTTGGTCGGCCGGATCTGCCCGGGGCGTCCGCGGGCCTCCTGACGCACCTGTCGGGGCGGCGTGGGCCCCCTCTTCTTGGTCTTCTTGGCCATGGGGTTCAGGAACCTACCATGCGTCCAACGCTCAGACCCCGGCCGCCCGACGGAGCCGTTCGAGCGAGCGATCCCGCCCCAGCAGCTCCATCGACTCGTACAGGGGCGGCGAGATCAGCGCCCCCGTGATCGCCGCCCGGACCGGGTGCAACCCCTGCTTCGAGCTCAGCCCGCGCTCCTCCCGAAGCGCGTCGAGCGTTCCCTTGATGGCCTCGTGGTCCCACCCCTCGAGGGCCTCCAGGCGGCTGACCACCTCGGTCAGGTACTCGGAGCGTTCCGGGCCCAGGAACGCCGCGGCCTTCTGGTCGGGCTCGACGTCCTCGAACAGGAACCGGAGCATCCCGGGAACGTCGGCCAGGGTCTTGATCCGCGTCTTCACCACGGGGACGGCGGCGAGCACCACCTCGGGGTCGGCCTCGACACCCGCCTCGCGGAGACGGTCCACGAACATCGCCGCGAGGGCCTCGTCCGGAGCCTCGCGAAGGTAGTGGCCGTTCAGCCACGTGAGCTTCTCGACGTCGAACGCGGCCGGGTTGTGCGACACGCGCGACAGGTCGAACCGCTCGATGAGCTCGTCGCGGGTGAAGAACGTCGTTTCCTCGTCGTAGGACCAGCCGAGGAGGGCCAGGTAGTTCACGAGGGCGTCCGGCAGGAACCCGTCCTGGCGGAACGTCTCCACCGCCACGGACCCGTGGCGCTTCGACAGCGGCTGGCGGTCCGAGCCGACGATGAGCGGCAGGTGCGCGTAGGCGGGCGGCTCGGCTCCGAGGGCCCGGAAGATCGCGAGCTGGCGCGGCGTCGACGGCAGGAGGTCCTCGCCGCGGATCACGTGGGTCATCGCCATGTCGGCGTCGTCGACCGCGGCGGCGAGCATGTAGGTGGGCGAGCCGTCGCTGCGCACGATCACGAAGTCCTGCAGGTCCACGGCGGGGAAGTGGGCCTCTCCCCGGATGAGGTCGGTCACCGTCAGGTCTTCGCCGGGCATCGCGAACCGCATGGCGTGCGGCCGTCCCTCGGCGTCGAGCTCGGCCCGCTCCGCCTCGGTCAACCTCCGGCACCGGCCGTCGTAGCCGGGCGAGCGGCCCTGGGCCATCGCCGCCTTCCGCCGCTCGTCCAGCTCCTCCGGCGTGCAGTAGCACGGGTACGCGTGGCCGCCGGTCCGGAGCACCTCGGTGACCTCGGCGTAGCGGGTCAGCTTCTCGCTCTGACGGTACGGTCCGAACTCGCCCCCCACGTCGGGTCCCTCGTCCCACTGGATCCCGAGCCAGTGCAGGGACTCGTACACGACCTGGATCGCCTCGTCGGTGCTGCGGACGCGGTCGGTGTCCTCGATCCGGAGGATGAACGCGCCGCCGTGGTGCCGCGCGAAGAGGTAGTTGTAGAGCGCGGTCCGCGCGTTGCCGACGTGCAGCGAGCCGGTCGGGGCCGGCGCGATCCGGACGCGGACGGGCGCGTCAGGCATCGGCCCGCACGGCGGTGTTCTGGAGGGTCCCGATGGCCTCGATCTCGACCTCGACCACGTCGCCCGGCTCGAGCGGCCCGACGCCGGCGGGCGTCCCGGTGAGCAGGACGTCGCCGGGCAACAGCGTCATGACCGCGCTGGCGTACGCCACGAGCTCCGCCGGTCCGAACGTGAGCTGCGAGGTCCGCGCCGACTGCCGTGTCTCGCCGTTCACCCGGCACTCGATGGCCAGGTCCAGCGGGTCGACCTCGGTCTCGATCCACGGTCCGAGCGGGCAGAACCCGTCGAACCCCTTGGCGCGGGTCCACTGGCCGTCGCGGGCCTGGAGGTCTCGGGCGGTGACGTCGTTCGCGCACGTGTAGCCCAGGACGTAGCGCCCGGCCTCCTCGATGGGGACCCGCCGCGCCAGGCGGCCGATCACCAACGCCAGCTCGCCCTCGTGATCGACGCGCTGGGACAGCGCCGGCAGCGGGATCGTGTCGTGATGCCCGATCACCGAGGTGGACGGCTTCATGAACAGCAGGGGCTCCTGGGGGACGTCGCCCCCGAACTCCTCGGCGTGCTCGGCGTAGTTCTTGCCCACCGCCAGCACCTTCGAGGGCAGGACCGGCGCCAGCAGGCGGACCTCGTCGAGGGCCATGGCGTCCCCGGTCGGCACCGGGTCCTCGAAGAACGTGCCGCGGATCGGATGGACGGCGCCGTCCTCCAAGAACCCCGCGGCGATGCCGTCGCCGCTTCGGTATCGAACCAGTCGCATCGCCCGAGGATATCGCCAGCGGCTACGATCGCCTCGATGCAGAGCGCGGCCGCGGCGGCAATCCGGACCTGGGAGACGGGGGGCCGCGTCGCCGAGATCGGCGGGCGCCGGATCTTCGTCCTGGAGGCGGGAGACCCCTCCGCAGCGGCGATCGTGCTGCTCCACGGCTTCCCCTCCTCGTCGTTCGACTGGCGCTCGGTCGTCCCCGGCCTGGCCGAGGGCGCCCGCGTGGTGGCGTTCGACTTCCCCGGCTACGGGCTGTCCGAGAAGCCCTTCGACGGGCGGTACTCCCTGTTCGAGCAGGCCGACGTCGCGGAGGCCGTCGTGGCCGCCGCGGGGATCGAGCGCTGCGTGCTGGTGGGCCACGACATGGGGGACACGGTGGCGACCGAGCTCCTGGCCCGCGCGACGGAGGGACGCCTCGGGTTCGAGGTCGAGCGCACGATCCTGCTGAACGGCTCGATCTTCATCGACCTGGCACAGCTCTCCCCCGGCCAGCAGGCGCTGCTGTCGATGCCCGACGAGGTGCTGCCGCAGCCGATGCCGCTGGAGATGTTCCGCCCGGGCCTCGCCGCGACGTTCTCGGAGGAGCACCCGGCGAGCGAGGAGGACCTCGACGGGATCGTCGAGATGGTCCGCCGCTCGGACGGGGACCGCCTCCTTCCCCGGCTCATCCGCTACATCGAGGAACGCCGCGCCAACCAGCCGAGGTGGACGAGCGGGCTGGTCGACCACCCCGCGCCGCTCACCCTCCTGTGGGGGGCCCGGGACCCGATCGCCGTGGTGGCCATGACCGAGCGGCTCCGTGAGCTGCGGCCCTCCACCGAGGTCGTGGTCTGGGACGACGTCGGGCACTGGCCGACGCTGGAGGCCCCCGACCGGGTCGTCGCGGAGGTCCGGGCCCGCCGGTGAGAGCAGGATTCGCCCGCGCGCGGACGAAGTTGGTGTGATGCGGCGGCGCGGGTTCGCGGTCGGGGTGGTGCTCGCCGTCCTCGTCGCCCTGGCACCCGCGGGCGTCACCTCGGCGCGGGTCGGCTCACCGCCCCTGACGCAGTCCCCGAAAGGGCTCGTCGTCGGCGCGGCCCGTCAGAACGTCACCCCGTTCACGGTCGTGCCCGGCGCGACGACGGCGCTCTCGCCCCTGTCCGACCGGGCCACGTCCAACCCCGACGGGAGGCCCGGCGGCCTGTGGGACACGTTCGAGCCCGAGCCGGGCTTCACCAGCGAGGGCCAGGTCACCGCGACCGGGGTGTGGGGTGAGGCCTTCGACGACGCGAACGGGAACGGCCGGTACGACTTCGGCGAGGCCTTCACGGACGATCCCGTCAACACCCGGCTGGACCCGGACTCCGCCGGCAAGTACGACGGGGTGTACCTGGCCGGGTTCGGCAACGACCGGATCGCGCTCGGCGCGTTCGACCCGATCTGGGCGCGCGCCCTGTACGTGCACGATCGCAAGAGCGGCCTGTCCTACGCGCAGGTGTCCATCGACTTCATCGGCTACTTCAGCGACTGGACGGACCGCGTCCTGGGCCTGGCCCGCGAGATCGAGCCCCGGCTGGACCTCGATCACCTGATCCTGTCGCACACCCACAACCACGAAGGCCCGGACGTGATCGGCCTGTGGGGCCGCGACACCCCGGTCGACGGCACGTACCCGAAGTACGAGCGCTACCTGGAGGTGAAGATCGCCCAGGCCGTGGTCGCGGCGGTCCGCTCGGCGGTCCCCGCGAAGGCCCGGTTCGGCTCGATCCTTCCGGGGATGCGGTTCCGCACCGCCCGCGGGAACGTCGAGGACCTGGCCGG
Organism: Actinomycetota bacterium; assembly: GCA_040904285.1. Taxonomy (GTDB): domain Bacteria; phylum Actinomycetota; class UBA4738; order UBA4738; family JBBDTT01; genus JBBDTT01. The sequence continues at coordinate 11,254 of JBBDTT010000205.1, read as the reverse complement.
TCTCCAGACCCGCAACAGCTGCCGGACGCCGTGGCTGTTCGACGACCAACTGCGCGTGGCCCAGTTCGCGCGGACCGGCGGCCGAACGATCGCCACGATCGTGAACTGGGGCACCCACGTCGAGTCCCTGGAGGACCGCAACGTGCACATCTCCTCGGACTTCGCGCACTCCTCGCGGGAGACGGTGGAGCGAGCGTTCGGAGGCGTCGCCCAGCACGTGAACGGCGCGCAGGGCGCGGTCGAGATCATCGGCGACTCGTGCCTGCGCCGGTGGCAGCGGGATCGCTACGACGGCGAGCGGTTCCCGGTGGCCGACGACGGCGAGCCGCTGGTGTTCGAGCGGATGGACACGGACCCGAGGGGT
>JBBDTT010000205.1:0-10880 GCA_040904285.1 Actinomycetota bacterium | reverse complement strand
CCGCCCCGGGGCCCGCGGCGGCGGACCCGGGCGATCGGGCGCGTGGTGGGCAACGCGGCGGTGGCCGCGATCCGGAGCGCGCGATGGGACCCGACGGCGACCTCGATCCGCGGCTTCACGGAGCGCGAGCTGTTCATCCCCGTGAACAACATGGGCCTGGCCGCCGTCGCCCTCGCGGGCGTGATCGACAAGCCCGCGTACATCGCCGGCGTCGGGGTGCAGAACGACGCGCTCCGGGAGGCCGGGGTGTTCAAGGGCGGCGTGGGGATCGACGCGCGCACGACCCTCTACGCGTGGGCGATCGGGAAGGCCTCGTTCGTCACGGCGCCGGGCGAGCTGGCCCCCGAGATCTTCTGGGGGCTGCGCGACCACCACCGCGGCCTGGCCACCGGCCGCAAGGACCACTTCGACTACGTCCGCCCGAACCCCGAGGCGCTGGCGTGCGCGCGCCGGCCGTTCTCCTACGAGGGCGAGCTCGGGGCGCATACCGGACGCCCATTCGAGCCGGGCGTGCGCCTGGCCGCGGTTCGCCGGTACCGGACGCCGCACGTGTTCCTGGTCGGGTACACGCCGGACCTCCTCGGCTACATCGTCCCGGGCTACGACTTCGCGTGGTTCGCCGCGCCACCGCTGCACGGGACCGGCCTCGCGTCGCTGCACGGCGCCGCGTTCGACGACGGCGAGGCCCCCGATCCCTGCGGGGAGCTGCCCCCGGACCTCGCGTTCCCCGAGGCCCGCTACCGGACGCACTACCAGGAGACGAACTCGGCGGGCTCGATGCTCGCGCCGGCCTACGCGTGCACGGTGTGGGAGATGCTGGGCCTCGACCCGGCGACCTCACCGGAGGGCGACGAGGCCTGCGAGGAGTGGGCCGGCTGGCGCAACCTGGTCATCGCCCACGCCGAGGTCGAGCCGGCGATCTGCGACCAGTCGAGCTCGACGGACTGCGTCCGCCACTACTAGGACGGGGCGCGGCGTCGTCCCAGGTCAGCCCGCCGCGGCCCCCATCTGAAGGGCGGGGCAAAGCCCGTCCGAGAGCACTCCCTCGCTCGGGGCCCACTGCCCGAGCGTGAGGGCGACGGACATGACCTTCACTGCACATGTCGGTACCAGGGGGGAAGATGTCACCATGGCCGATCCAAGGTTCGAGCAGGCTCTCTACGAGGTGCCGGAGGCGGCACGACTTGCGCGTGTCCCGGCCCGGTCGCTCTGGAACTGGGTCCGCGGGTACCGCTACCCAACACAGAGGGGGTTGGCCCGCGCCAAGCCGGTGATCAAGACGACCGCCGACGGCAAGGCACTCTCGTTCATCAACCTCTCTGAGGTTGTGGCCCTCGTCGGCTTCCGGCACGCCGGCGTCTCCATGCAGGGGGTCCGCAAGGCGCTGGACTACGTTGGGCGAGAGATGAACGAGCAGCACCCTCTTGCCACGAAGCGCATCCTCACCGACGGCGCCGAGCTCTTCTGGGAGTACCAGCACCGACGGGATTCTGAGTTTCATCTCGTCAACCTGAGCCGTGGAGGCCAGAAGGTCTTCCGCGACACGGTGCTCCGTTACCTCCGTCAGATCGAGTGGGGCCCAGACCGCTACGCGATCCGATGGTGGCCGGGGTCCAACGAGGCCGGTAAAGGTGACGTTGTTGTCGACCCTCGCCGAGCGTTTGGGGCACCCGTCCTGGCTGGGACAGGTATTCGGACTGAGGACGTCTTCGACCGATTCTCGGCCGGCGAAGGCCTGCGGCTGCTGGCACGCGACTACGGACTGACCATTGGCCAGATCGAGGCGGCCGTCCGGGCGGAAGCCCGCTTCCTCGAGCCCATCGCCGCCTGAGCTGTTCTGCGACCGCAGCCTGGGTGCTCGGGTCGTACCCACCCGCCTGCGGCAACTGCACGGACACGTCGTCGCACACGACGAGGTGTTCGGCCGGGACACGGATGATGAGGTCTGGCTGCGCGAAGCGGGCCGGCGCTCGTGGATCGTCCTCACGCGAGACGACAGAATTCGCTATCGCCCTGGCGAGCGAGCGGCGATCCTCGGCGCCGACGTCCGCTGCTTCGTCCTGAACCCGACCAAGGGGATGACGGGCGAGGACATGGCCACCGCGCTCGCAACGGCCTTGCCCAGAATCCTGGCGATTTCGGCGGCGGAACGAGGGCCATTCATCAAGGGCGTCAACCGCCGGGGTCAAATCCGGAACATCGCGCCCTGATCGCGCTCGGGGTCATGCTGCCAGCCCAGGGGTCCCACGCAGGGCTGCTGTCGTTCGCGTCAGTCGACGTAGTCGAGCCAGCGCTCGTACTCGGGGACCTCGCCCCGCACCGCCGCGAAGAACGACTCCTGGACGTCCTTGGTGATCGGTCCGCGGCCGCCGGACTGGACGGGGCGGTCGTCGATCTCGCGGATCGGCGTGATCTCGGCCGCCGTGCCGGTGAAGAACGCCTCCTCGGCGGTGTACAGGTCCGAGCGGAGCAGGTCGCGCTCGATGACCTCGTAGCCGCGGTCGCGGGCGATGGCGATCGCGCTGTCGCGGGTGAACCCCTCGAGGATCCCCGACTGCAGCGGCGGCGTGATGATCGCACCGTCCCTGACGATGAAGACGTTCTCGCCGCTGCCCTCGGCGACGAAGCCCAGGTGGTTGAGCATGATCGCCTCGTCGTAGCCGGCCTTCACGGCCTCGACCTTGGCCAGGCTGGAGTTGATGTACTGGCCGATGCCCTTCGCGGCCGCCGGGATGATGTTCGGGTCGTGGCGCCTCCACGAGGAGACCTTCACGCGGCATCCGCTCGCCAGCGCCTCCTCGCCGAGGTACGCCCCCCACTTCCAGACCGCGATCGCGACGTTGACCGGCGCCGGCAGCGGGTTGAGGCCCATCTCGCCGTAGCCCAGGTACACGATCGGGCGGACGTAGCAGGACGTCAGGCCGTTGCCGCGGATCACGTCGCGGATCCCCTCCCACACCTCGTCGGGCGTGAACGGGATGTCGATCATCAGGATCTGCGCCGAGCGGAACAGGCGGGCCACGTGGTCGCGGCCACGGAACACGGCCGGGCCCTTCTTGGCCTCGTAGCACCGGATGCCCTCGAAGACTCCGGAGCCGTAGTGCAGGGAGTGGGTCAGGATGTGTACGCGGGCCTGGTCCCAGTCGACGAGCTTCCCGTCCATCCAGACCTTGTCGACCGGCTCGACCGGCATGCCGTCACCTCCTAGCGCGTGTGCGGCAAGGATACAGGACGGTTTGCGGCGGACGGCCGGCGGGAAGGTTGGCTCCATGAACGCGATGCAGGCGTACCGCAACCTCAAGCGAGCCCAGCAGGCCGCGGCCGAGCTTCGTTCGAACGGGGGCGCCTTCCCGTTCGCCGAGGCGTTCTTCGTGAACCGGCCGACGCGCGAGCTCCTCGACTCGTTGTACGAGCTCGGGATCCTGGAGCAGGGCGACCTGGAACGCGTCCCCGAGCGCGGCCCGTTGATCTCCGCGGCGTAACCCACCGGGTCGGGCGGCTTACCGGGGAACGCGCGTCTTCCAGGCTCGCTCGATCGCGCGCATGAGGGCCGGATACACGACCAGGTACCGGAACGGCTTGATGAACGCCATGTAGCCTTGCCCGAGGGGGCCGCGGGGCTTGACGTAGATCGCCAGCTGTCCCTCGTAGCGGCCGTCTCCCCGATCGGCCCACCCGAGGTGGAGCACCCCGTGCACGGTCTGGTTCGACAACTCCGCGGCGAACTCGGTGTCGGTTCGGTACAGGGGCACGGCCGGCACGGCGGTGAACTCCAGGTCCGCCGCCGTGCCGCGCAGATCGACCGGCAGCCGGGCGGCCAGCGAGGTCTCGTTCGTCCCGGGGATCGGCAGCAAAGCGGCGGGCTCGTCCCAGCCCAGCCAGGCACCCAGGCGAAAGCGGACGCGCGACAGCACGCGGGTCGGCAGGGACTTGGCGTTGGCCGGATCGAGTGACGTCGCCCACTCGATCAGCGCCGGGAAGTCCTCGGCGCCACCGTGCGCGGGCAGCGCCCAGACGTCCTCCAGCCTGAAGTCCCGGACGATCTCGCGGATCCGCCAGGGACGGGATTCGTGTGCCGCGTTCGGAAGCCGCATCTCGCTCCTCGATCCGCCTCAGCCGGAGGCTCGGCTCCGGCCGGGCCGCGGCGTGGCGAGGCCCGTGGCCAGTCCGCCGACGGCGAGGGAGGCGTGCACGATCTGGTCGGCCCAGTTCGACGCGAGCAACACGTTCCGCGCGTCGGTGATCAGCAGCGACGATGTGACCCCGACGTAGAACAGGCCCTTGAACAGCGCGCCGGTGCGCGCCCACTCCGGCCGCACCGCGAACCCGAGTGCGATCAGCCCGCTCAGGAGCCCGGCCAGGTTGTGCCAGCCGTTCGTGAGCAGCAGTCCGCCGACCAGCGAGCTCCCACCGGCGACCTCGCTCGGGCTGGTCGGGAAGTCGCGGTTGACCAGGAAACCCGCGCCGGCGAGCAGGAGCAGGAACACCCCGGAGACGACCAGGTAGATGCGGGCGGGAGACCAGCGCTGGGATTGCAGCCGCGCGGTCTGTGGAAGGGCGGTCGCGGACATGGTGTTCTCCTCTCTCAGGCGGCCCGGCTTCGGTTGATGCGCCTCACCGCGTTGCGGAGCAGGCCGGGCACCGCCCGCTGATGGATGATCGAGACCGCCGGCCAGACGAGCCTCGCCATCGGCCGGTCGTAGCGGACGAACAGCGAGAGGGACACCCGCCCGTCCTCGACCAGGAGGACGGCGTGGGCGGTCATGAACCGCGAGCTCGCCTCGGCCCGGATCCAACCGTCGCCGCGGTCGGCGATCCTCCAGCCGGCCACGTTGTCCGGCGAGGGCCGCGGATCCAGCCGCAGGCCGCACATCGCCCGCCAGGCGATGAAGCGGCCCGTGGGGGAGGCGCCCTCCAGCGCGGCACGGGCCCAAGCCTCCGGCGAGTGGTCCGTGGCGTCGCTCGCCGTCACGGTGAAGAGGTCGACGTAGTCGGGACGGGCCATGGCGAGCGCACGGATCGACTCGGGGACGTCGCGCTGTTGCAGGACGGCCGGCATCCGTCAGGCTCCGCCCCACCAGGCCAGGGCGGCGGTGGCCAGGAACATCAGCCACGCCGGGTGCCTGAGCATTCGCGGTGCGCGGATCGCCAGCGCCACGCACAGCACGACGAACCCGAAGAACGTCACGGCCACCGCGCGGCCGACCGCCCCGGCCGCCTCGTCGGCGGGTCCGAACGCCTGGACGGCGAGGGCCACCGCGCCGCCGACGAACGCCACGGACAGCAGGTGCCAGGTGATCCGGATCAGCCGGAGGCCCGAGCCCCTTCCGTACCGGGTGAGCTGGGGCATGTCCGCGTCGGCGAGCTTGGACAGGATCCACCGCTCGCCGAGGACCGAGTGGCCCGCGGCGGCGGCCAGCGCCAGGAGCGCCCCGAGGGCGAAGGCGATGTTCACTGGATCACCCGGATCCGCTGCAGGGGCTCGGACGTGAAGGGCCGGCCCTCCGCGAACGCCTCGACGCCGTCGTCGACCGCCTGCGCAAAGCTCCGCAGCCCCTCGAGCCGCGAGGTGAGGAAGGCCCCGTCGTCCTTGCCGAGCTTCGAGCGGCCGGCCGTCGCGGCGCGCTCGGTCTCGGCCACGGTCGCGAGGACCTGCCGGATGTTCCACCGGAACCGCCGTTCCATGATCTCCCGCATGACACGCCAGAAGTCCGTGGCCGCCTCGTAGTGATCCTTCCGCGAGCCCGCCCGATGGATCTGCCGAACGAGGTTCCAGTCCACCAGCGCGCGCACGTTCACGGAGACGTTGCTCTTGGACTGCTGGAGGGCCTCACAGATCTCGTCGAGCGAAAGCGGCTCGGGCTGCAGGTACAGGAGCCCGTAGATCCGCCCCTGGAGCTGGTTCAAGATCCCCGAGGTGGCCGCCGCCGCCCCGATCCCGTCCACGAAGAGGCCCCGAGCCCGCTCCATCTCCACGATCGATCCCTTCTGCCGAACGTTCGGAAATATTAGAACGTACGGAACGTTGCTGTCAACCGGTGAACCGTGTCCGAGCGCCCGGAGCGAGAGGTCACGACGCCCCGGCGGCCGTAGGATGGCCGCGCCATGAACCCCGCAGAGCGTGGTCCGGACCGCGTGGCCCTCGCGGCCTTCGCCGGAGTCGTGCTGCTCGGGGGCACCAACTTCGTCGCCGCCAAGTTCACGATCCGGGAGCTCGCGCCGTTCTGGGGAGCCGGGACCCGGTTCCTGGCCGCCGCCGCGATCCTGTTCGCCATCGTCTTCGCCCGGCGCCTGCCGCTGCCGAAGGGCGGAGCGCTGATCGGCGCCGTGATCTACGGCACGCTCGGGTTCTTCGTCTTCTACGCCCTGGCGTACTACGCGCTGGACCACCTCCCCGCGGGGATCGTCTCCGTGACCGCGGCCTCGGCGCCGCTGCTCACCTTGCTGCTCGCGGTGGCTCAGCGGCTCGAATCGTTCCGGTGGCGCGGCCTGGCCGGGGCGGTCCTGGCCATCGCCGGGGTCGCGATCATGGCCGGGCGGGGCGCGGGCGCCGACCTCCACCTGCCCGCGATCCTGGCCGTGATCGGGGCCGCCGCCTCAGCGTCCGAGGCGGGGCTGCTCCTCAAGCGATTCCCGGGAAGCCATCCCATCACCACGAACGCCGTCGGGATGGCCACCGGGGCGGTGCTGCTGATCGCGGCCTCGGTCCTCACCGGCGAGCCGCGGACGGTCCCGACGACGACGAGCACGTGGGTGGCCCTGCTCTATCTGGTCGCCCTGGGCTCGGTCGCGCTGTTCATCCTGTTCGTGATCGCCCTGAACCGGTGGACGGCGAGCGGCGTCTCCTACCAGTTCGTGCTGTTCCCGGTCGTGGCCGTGCTGTTGTCGGCGTGGCTCCTGGACGAGCGCATGACGCTGCCGATGGCCGCAGGCGGAGCCCTGGTGCTGGCGGGAACCTACGTCGGCGCGCTCAGCGGACGCCGCGTATCGCCGACCGAACCCGAGGCGCCGCTGGAGGCGCAGGCGAGCGCGGCCGGCCGGGGGCCGCCCTGCTGACCTAGCCGGGCAGGACGATCGGGCGGGCCCGGTCCATGCCCACGCGTTCGACGATCTGGGCGAGGACGTCGTCGGGGATCGGGCTGTCGACGGTGAGGCCCATCAGCGCGGTGCCGCCCTGCTCCTTGCGCGACACCTCCATGCTGGCGATGTTGACGCCGGCGTCGCCCAGGAGCGAGCCCACCGTCCCGATCACCCCGGGGCGGTCCTCGTACAGGAAGAAGGCCATGTACTGGGCGGGGGCCATGTCGACGTCGAACCCGTGGACCATCACCAGGCGCTCCGCGTCGCGCTTGCCGACCAGGGTGCCGGCCACCGTCACCTCGCCGGCCTCGGTGTCGGCGCGCAGCGTCATCAGGTTCACGTAGTCGCGACTGACCGCCGACTTCTTCTCGCTGACGTCCAGGCCCCGCTCCTTCGCGATGACCGGCGCGTTGACGAACGAGACCGGCTCGTGGACGACGTTCGCCAGCGAGCCCTTGAGCGCGGCGAGGGTCAGCACTCGCGTGTCGTGCTCGGCGATGCGCCCCAGGTATTCGGCCTCGATCGAGCGCATCGGCCCGTCGGCGAGCCCGGTGAGGATCGCGCCGAGCCGCTCGGCCAGGCCCATGAACGGGCGGACCTGCTCGGGGACCTCGGCCGCGGCGGACACGTTCACCGCGTACGGGACGAACTCGCCCTTCAGCGCCAGCGCGACCATCTCCGCGATCGCGGTCCCGGCCTTGTCCTGGGCCTCGGCGGTCGACGCGCCCAGGTGGGGCGTGACCACGACGTTGTCGTGCTCGAAGAGCGCGTGCTCGGTGGTCGGCTCGATCGAGAAGACGTCGAGGGCCGCGCCGCCCAGGTGGCCGTCCTTGATGGACTTGGCCAGGGCGTCCTCGTCGACGATCCCGCCGCGCGCGGTGTTCACGATCCGCGCGCCCTCCTTCATGAGGGCCAGCTCGCGCTCCCCGATGAGCGCGGTGGTCTCCGGGTTCTTCGGGAGGTGGATCGTCACCACGTCCGCCTGGACGAGCATCGCCTCGAGGTTGGGCATCAGCTCGACGCCCATCTGCTTGGCGCGCTCCTTCGAGATGTACGGGTCGAACGCGATCAGCCGCATGCCGAACGCCAGCGCGCGCTGGGCGACCATCGCGCCGACCCGGCCGAGGCCCACGATGCCGAGCGTCTTGCCGGCGAGCTCCATCCCCTGGAACCGGTCGCGGTCCCAGGAGCCGGACTTCAGGGCGGCGTTGGCCTGCGGGATGTTGCGGGCCTGCGCGAGGAGGAGCGCGACCGTGTGCTCGGCCGCGGAGACGATGTTCGACTGCGGCGCGTTCACGACCATGATCCCGCGGCGCGTGGCGGCCTCCACGTCGACGTTGTCCAGGCCGATCCCGGCCCGCGCCACCACCTTCAGGCTCTCCGCCGCTGCGATGACCGCGGGGGTCACGCGGGTCTGGGAGCGGACGATCAGGGCGTCGTACGGCCCGATCTCCGCGACCAGCCGAGCCTCGTCGCCGGCGAGCTCGGTGCGGACGTCGACCTCGAAGTCACCGCGGAGCAGCTCGAGGCCCCGCTCGGAGAGCGGTTCGGTGACCAGGACGCGCATCGGCTCGGCCATAAGGGGACTCCCGCTGAAGGCTACGAGGGGTTCGCCGCGAAGACGGACTCCGCGGCCGCGACGGCGGAACCCCGCTTCACGGGGTAGCCCATCTCCTCGAGGGTGAGCTCGAGGGCGGCCAGGCACCGGACGATGTCGAAGCGGTCGTAGTAGCCGAGGTGCCCGATGCGGAACACCTTCCCCTTCAGCGGACCCTGGCCGGGCGCGAGGATGATCCGGTGCTTCGCCCGGATCCGCGCGACGAGCTCGTTGCCGTCGATCCCCTCGGGCGCGCGAACCGCGGTCACGGCCCACGCTCGCTCGGGTCCTTCGCCGTCCAGGTCCAGTCCGAGCGCGCGGACGCCCTCCTTGGTCGCCTCGGAGAGCACGCGGTGGCGCTCGAGCACGGCCTCGGAGCCCTCGTCCAGATACAGCCGGATCGCCGCGGCGAGGCCGGCCACCAGCGAGATGGCAGGCGTGTACGGGCTCTCGGGGTCGTCCATCGAGGCGCTGGCGCGATAGGTCGCCCAGTCGAAGTAGAACCGCGGGTTCTTCGCGGTCTTCGTGGCCTCCCAGGCCTTCTCGGTGACGCTGACGAACGCCAGCCCGGGCGTGCCCATGAGGGCCTTCTGCGCCCCGCCGACGCCGACGTCGACGCCCCACGCGTCGCCCTCGTACGGCACCGCGCCGAGCGAGGAGATCACGTCGACAACCAGGAGCGTGTCGGTGTCGCGAGTCAGGCGGCCGACCGCCTCGACGTCGTGGATCACCCCGGTCGAGGTCTCGGAGTGCTGCATGAGGACGGCCTTCGTGGGGGCCTCGGCCAGCGCGGCCTCGACGTCCTCCGGCCTGGTCGCTCGCCCCCACTCGTAGTCGATGCGCCGCACGTCGGCGCCGTACGCCTGGGCGATCTTGGCGAACCGCTCGCCGAAGTAGCCCGCGACGGGGACGACCACCCTGTCGCCCGGCGACAGGAGGTTCTGCACGGCCGACTCGAGCCCGCCCGTCCCGCTCGAGGCGAACACCAGGACGTCGCCCTTCGTGCGGTAGATCTGCCTGAGCCCGTCCATGACCTCGCGCAGCAGCGCCCCGAAGCCGGGGCCGCGGTGGTAGACGAGCGGAGAGCCCTGGGCCAGGAGGACCTCCGGCGGCACCGGGGTCGGCCCGGGGGTCATCAGGATCTCGGGTCGTTCGGTCAACGAGCGTCCTTTCGCCTTCCGGGGGTGGGACCTCAGCCTACCATCGGCCCTCGCGCGTCCCGGGTCCGTCAACGGGCCGGTGGCCAGGGTCGCCGAACATGACGATTGTCTCGAATGCCGCTAGGTTCTTGACCTACGCAACCCACCTATCCAGGAGGCAACGACGTGCACCGACTGACCCGACCCCTGATCGCCGGATCCCTCGTGCTCCTGCTCGCCGCGGCGTGCGGCGACGACCCCCAGCCCGCCACGACCACCACCGCCCCGACCGTCGCCCCGACGACCGAGACGACGGTCTCCCCCACCCCGACCGGGCCCATCGACTTCGACAGCGGCGAGGCGACCTTCGAGGTCACCGGCGACGAGACCGCCTCCATCGACGCCCAGATCGACCCGGCCGGCGACGGTTACGGCCGGTATGACCCCGAGGACGGAGAGTTCCAGGCCGACTTCCGCGGCGGCGACGACGGCCTGCTGCGGATGACCCTGACGTTCGACGCCTCCGGCGCGCTCACCGACGCCTTCATCGCGATCGGCCTCGGCGGCGGGCTCGCGGGCGACGAGAACTACTACTTCGACGGGTTCCACACCCAGTGCGACGTGACGACCGACCCGTTCGACGGCCAGACCCTGAACGGGTCGTTCACGTGCGACGACCTCCCCGAGGACGACGGCGACACGATCGACGCCGAGGGCACCTTCAACGCCACCTCCGCGTAACGCATCGAGGCGTGTCAGGGCTCGACGCGTGTGATTCCCGGGATCCGGTCGAGATCTCGATCGAACGATGCCACGGCCTCCACGCCGGTCAGCTCCGCCGCGGCGGCCAGGTAGGCGTCCACGAAGTGGAGGTTGGTGAGCTCGTAGAGCTCGAGCGCCCGGCGCAGGAGGTCCTCGTCGGCCGTGACGATGGACGGGTGGGCCAGCAGCGCCCGTGCCGAAGCCGCGATCTCTTCGCGAGGCCGCTCGTAGAACGAGGTCAGGACGAACACCAACTCTGCGAACATCACGTCGGTGGCCAGCAGCTGATGCGCCTCCGCCAG
>JBBDTT010000204.1:0-16407 GCA_040904285.1 Actinomycetota bacterium | reverse complement strand
GTTGATCGTCGCCTCTCCCTGAGGATCGGTCAGGCTGACGTCGGCGGACGTGGTCGCGTTCAGGAAGAAGGTCTCGGCCGGCTCGTCGAGCGCGTCGTCGACGGTGGCGACGCTCACGGTCTTGGAGTCGTCCCCCGCCGCGAACGTGGCCTGGTCGCTGAGGACCGGTGCGAAGTCGCCGGTCCCCGTCGCCGTCCCCGGCGCGGTCGAGTACGTCACGACGACGGTCTCGGCCGGGGCCGGGGTGAGCGTGATCGTGAACACGGCCGGGCTCCCCTCCGTCGCCGTCGCGTTGCTCACCACGAGCGAGGTCTGGATGTCGTCCTCCTGGATGGTCCCGGTCGCGGACCCGTCCGCGATCGTCGCGTTCGACGGTGACGACAGCGTGAACGTGAAGCTCTCGTCGGTCTCCACGTCGCCGTCGGAAAGGACGGGCACGTCCACGGTCCGCTCCAGCTGGCCGGACGTGAAGATGAGCGTCCCGCTGGTGTCGGTGAAGTCCGCATCCTCGGTGGCCGAGCCGCTCGAGGTGGCGTAGCCCACCGTGACCTCGCCCGAGGCCGCCGCGGAGAGGCTCACCACGAACGTCACGACCGGCGTGTCGCCCGGGTCCCCCTCGGCCACGGGAGCCGGATCCGCCACCGATAAAGTTGGCGCGGTGTCGTCGTCGGCGATCGTCCCCCTGCCTTGCCCGTCGGCGATCGAGGCGTTGGCCGAGGGGGCCGAGAGGCCGAGCGTGAACGTCTCGCTCGGCTCCACGGCGTCGTCGGACAGGATGCCGACGACGACCGGCTCGGACACGTCGAGGGCCGGGAACATGAGGGTGCCCGAAGCCAGCGCCGAGTAGTCCTGGCCTGCGAGGGCCGTGTCGTCGGCGGTGGCTCGCTGGACGGTGACCACCCGGTCGCTCGCGTTGGACAACGTGACCGGGAACGAGGCCGTCACCGTGTCGCCGGCGTCGCCCTCGGCGACCGTCGTGTCGCCCACCGAGATCGCCGGGGGGTTGTCGTCGTCGGTGATCGTCCCCACCGCCGTCCCGTCGCCGATCGTCGCGTTGGCGGGACCGCTCAGCGTGACGGTGAACGTCTCGAAGTTGCCGGTGGACGTGGCGTCGTTGTCGGTCTCGTCGATCGTGTCGCCCAGGAACGGGATCTGCACGTTCACCGATGGCGAGCCGGCCGGGATCGTGGCCACACCCCCGGAGCTGGTGTAGTCGAGCCCGGCCGCCGCCGTGCCGTCGGCCGTGGCCCAGGACACGGTGACCGCCCGGCCACTGACCGTGCCGAGCTTGATGGTGAAGGCCCGGTCCGCGCTGCCCGAGCTCAGCTCGGGGTACGCGGCGTCGTCGATCGACAGCGCCGGCAGGGCGTCGTTATCGGTGATCGTGGCGATCCCCTGCGCGTCGGTGAGGCCGGCATGGGTGGGCGAGGACAGGTTCAGGAAGAAGTCCTCCGCATCGGCCTCGTCCAGGGCGTCGTTCACGACCGGGACGTCGACAGTCTGGGGCACCGTCTGGCCCGACGTCCACATCAGCGTGCCGCTCGTATGCGTGTAGTCCCCAGGGGACGTGGCGCCGTTGGGAGCGGTGGCGTAGGCGACGGTCACCGGCTGCTCGCTCTGGCCCGAGAGGGTCACCGGGAAGCTCGCCTTGCCCGATGCGACCGCCTCCCCCACCGACACGTCTCCCACCGAGAGCACCGGAAGGGCGTCGTCGTCGGTGATCGTCCCCGTGGCCGTCCCGTCGGCGATCGCGGCGCCCGAGGGGTTGGACAACGAGACCGTGAACGTCTGGTCGGGCTCGTCCAGGACGTCACCGTTCACGCTCACGTTCGCGGTCCTGGTGATCTCCCCGGGGTTGAACGTCACGGTGGCGCCGGTCACCGCCGTGTAGTCGCCCGGCGCGACGGCCGTCCCGTTCGCGGTGGAGAACTGGACGGTCACCGGCGAGGCGCTGGCCTGGGAGAGCGTGATGGCGAAGCCGGCCAGGTTCGAGCCCGTGTGGCCCTCGGGATGTACGAGGTCGCCGATCGACAGCGTCGGGTCTCCCCCGCCGCCCGCCTCGGTGGCGTCGGTCGCGCTCGAGCATCCCTGGTCGCCGAACTCGGTGCGGAAGTCGACGAGGCCATCGGCGTCGTCGTCCACCGCGTTGTCGCACTGGGTCGCGGCCAAGGTCTTCTCGCTGGCATCGGTCCCCGACGTGCACCCGGGGTCGGCGGTGTCGGCCTGACCGTCCTGGTCGTCGTCGAACCCGTTGTCGCAGGCGCGCGGCGCGGCCGTCTTCAGGATGGCCGTGGTGAGGCGGTCCATCCCGTCGTGCTGGCCGGGGTTCTCGCTGATGCCGTGGCCCATGCCCGGCACCACCTCGAAGGTGGTGTAGGGGTTCGCCCCGGGCTCCGCCCACATCCTGAGCATCCAGTCGTAGCCGTGCAGCCGCAGCGGGTCGGCGGCGCCGTCGATCAGGTGCACGCCGGTGGTCGGGTGGTCCTGGTCGCCTCCCGCCTGCGGCGTGTCGATGCTGTGCCGGTCCCAGGTGTCGCGATAGGCGGCGTTGCCGTTCGTGCACTCCAGCTCGGCGCTCGCCCTGAACGGGTTGTCGATCTGGCGGACGCTGGAGCCGGTGCCGTACCGGTACGGCTCCTCCGCGGGGCCGGACGGGGCGCAGCCCTTGGCCATCGCGGCATGGGGCGGACCGCCCGTGGGGAAGACCGCGTCGACGTAGGCCTCCACCATGAAGGGGGTCAGCATCCAGGCCGTGGCCGACGACCCGCCGCTCGGACCCATCACGCAGAAGCCGCAGACACCGACGGCATTGGGATTGCCGTAGACGGGCGCCCACAGCCGGTCGTGGAAGTCCTTCACGATCCGGGCCGGGCGGCACGCCATGTGCAGGCCGTCGTTCTGGCCCGCGTCGGCCTGGAGCCAGTCGTCCGCCCACCGGACCTGGATCGTGACCATGCCGGCCGCGCGGAGGTCGTCGAGGAACTCGTCGATCCGCTGGTCCTCCTCGTCGCCCGGTTCGGCCTGCCCCTGCCAGTACGAGGTCCCCGAACCGCCGGAGAAGATCACGATCATGCCCCGGACCGCCACGCCCGCCGGGGGATTGACCCGCGCGTAGTAGCCGGTCAGCGCGGTGTCGGCGCCCTGGCAGTTCGTGATCTCGAACTTGCTGCACAGGCTGCCCGGGGCGTTGCCGCAGCCGGGGTCATTCTGGCCGACCTTGATCTCGAGCGTGGTCCCGTCGGCCGGGTCGTGGAGGCCGGTGTGGGCCCGGGCGGGCCCGGCGAACCACGACAGCGCCGCGACGACGGCCGTGACGAGGAGCATCGAGCTCGCGGTACCGCGGAGGATGCGCAGCAGTCGAGCTCTCAAGGACGCGCCTTCGGTCGGGGGCCGCTGGATGCTACGGGGCGCCGGGAAGCATGACAATACGGACGTGGCCGCAACGCCGCGCGTGGTGCGCCCGGAGGGACTCGAACCCCCAACCTCCTGATCCGTAGTCAGACGCTCTATCCAGATTGAGCTACGGGCGCGGCGTTCCGATCGTACTAGACGGCGGGTGTGCGACCCCCCCTGCGCCCGGCGGCGGAGACGGCGCGATTCGAACGCGCGAGGGGGCTCAACGCCCCCTAACCGCTTAGCAGGCGGCTGCTTTCGGCCACTCAGCCACGTCTCCGTGGCGAGTCTACCAAGCGACCTCGGGCGGCTCGCCGTCAATCGTCGTCCACGATGGTGCCGATGGCCTGGCCGTCGGCGATCGTCGCGCTCGTGGGGTCGGAGAGCGTCACCGTGAAGCTCTCGTTCGCCTCGTCGAGGCTGTCGCCGATGACCGAGATCGCGACGGTCTTCACGGTCTGCCCCGGCTGGAACGTCAGCGTGCCGGTCTTCTTCTTGTAGTCCGTCCCCTCGGTCGCGGTCCCACCCGCCGTCGCGAACTGGACCGTCACGGTCTGGGTCGAGGACGCGGACAGCTTGATCTTGATCTTCAGCTTGGCGTCCGTGCCGGGATCGGCCTCGGTCACCGAGCCGTCCTGCACCGTGATCGTGACGCCCCCGCCGGCGGCGTCGTCGTCGTCGAGGATCAACCCGACGCCGGTGCCGTCGGCGACCGTGGCGTCGGCCGAGGTGATGGAGGCGGTGAACGTCTCGTCGCTCTCGTCGACAGCGTCGCCCCGGACGACCACGGTCACGGTTCGGGACGTGTTCCCCGCGCCGATGGTCAGAGCGGTGTTCTTGGCGGTGTAGTCACCGGGCGATACCGCGGAGCCGTTCGCGGTCACGAAACCGAAGGAGACTGCCGTGGAGCTGACCTTGGACAGCGTGACCTGGAACGCCAGGCTCGCGGTCGAGCCGGAGGGACCTTCGATCACGCTCCCGTCCGCGATCGAGATCGACGGCGGCTCGGCCGTGGGGGCCTCGCTGGGGAACTCGGGGCTCGAGCAGTCGGGGTCTCCCCCGCCGGCCGCGAGGTAGTCCGCCTTCCCGTCACCGTCGTTGTCGATCCCGTCGTCGCAGATCACCCCGTTCGCCTTCTCGGCATTGCCGGTGGGCGTCTGGTCCGTATCGCTGGTGCAACCCGGGTCGTCCGGGAAGTTGGCCCGCCCGTCGCCGTCGTTGTCCACCTCCACGTCCGGGACACCGTCCCCGTTGGTATCCGCGCCGTCGTCGCAGGCGACGGCGGCCGGACCGGTCGGGATGAGCTCGCTCTCATCGGACGGGGTCGCGCATCCCTCGTCGGCGAATTCGTCGTCGCCCCGGTCGTAGCGTCCGTCCCCGTCGTTGTCGAGCCCGTCGTCGCAGGCCGGCGCGCCCTGCGCGGGATCGGCGCTCTCGCTCGCGTCGGCCGGGCTCGAGCACCCGGGGTCGGCCGTCAGCGCCGGCTCACCGGTCACTGTCGGGTCGGGATCGGCGACGCCCGTGAAGTCCCCGTGGCCGTCTCCGTCGTCGTCGCGGCCGTTGCCGCACGCCGCGAACGCGGCCGGGTCCGCCTTCAGGATGGCCACGTGCAGCCGGACGAGCCCCGGGAACTTGTCCAGCGTCGTCGCCTGATTCGCCGGGACCCCGTCGGTGAACGTGCTGATCCCGTGGTCCATCCTCGGGACCAGCTCCAACGCGACCCAGGGTGACGCGTCCTGGTGGCCGGCGGCCGGGCCGCCCTCTGCGAGCCGGCGGACGTAGTCGGCGGCGTGGGCCCGCATCACCTTGTCGCTCTGGCCCTCGAGCATGTGGACCCTGGTCGCCGGGTGCTCGTAGTCGTTCCCGCCCACGTCGATCGAGAGCGCGTTCCACTTGGGGATCCAGGAGGGGTCGTCACTGCGGATCGTGCACGGGCCGTTCGAGGCCGCGAAGGGCCCGCTCTCGGCCACGTATCCGAACGGACCGTCGACGCGTTTGGTGCTCGGCCCGTCGTACGCGTAGTACTCCCACGTCCGGTCGGGGGCACAGCCCTTGGCGATGGCAGCGTGCGTGGGGCCGGAGATCGGGAACGCGCCGTCGACGATCGCGTCGAGCCCGAAGTGGCTGAGCGAGTACGCGGTCTGCGCCGAGCCCCCGCTGGCGCCCGAGACGCAGAACCCGCAGACGCCGGGGCCGGAGGCCGCGTTGGTGTATTCGGTGTCGTGCAGGAACTTCGTGATCGTGGCGGGACGGCACGCCACGGCGGCGCCGGCCTGCTCGCCCGGGCTCGCGGCCTCCCAGGAGAGGGCCCAGCGGACCTGGAGGATCCGGAACCCGTCCTGGCGGAGGCGATCGGTGAGGAGGGCGGCGCCGTCTCCCGGAGTGTCCTTCTCCTCGCCCCAGTAGTAGTTGCCGCCGCCGCCCGAGAAGAACAGGATCGCCCCCCGGTACGCCCCCGTCGGCTCGAGGATCGAGAACCAGCCCTCCGCGGAAGCGGCCACCCCGGGGCAGGAGGCCACGTTGAACTTGTGGCACTCCGCTCCGTCGGCGAGCCTGCCGCACTGCGGGTCGTCGTTCGTGAGGATCGAGACCGATCCGAGCGGCATCGCGGCCCGGGCGGGCGGCGATTCCGTGACCAGCAGGGCGAGCGTTGCGGCGAGCATCGCGAGCGCCATCACCGCCGACCGAGAGCGGGAACGGGGGAGGGGGCGCACGGGATCCTTTCAGTTCACGGTTACGGCGGCCGTGGGGGACCAGCCGGAGACGACGGAGGTGGCAGTGTTCTTAAGGCGGGTCCGGAACTGGTAGGTACCGGGCTGGTCCGGATCGAACGTTGCGCTGGGCTGGCTCTGGATCCCGCCCCCGAACTTCTTCCAGGGGGCGAAGGTGCCGCCGAGGGGCCGGTGACGCTGCTCGACGTCGAACGCGTAACCGTCCATCGCCTCGGACGCCCAGACCAGGGCGAAGACCGTCGCCGTGGACCCGCTCGACGGCGATGCGGTCATCGCCACCGTGATGGTCCCGGTGAAGGCCGAGTCGCCGGGAGACGCGGAGAGGTACGGGAACCGGCCCGCCGCTCGGAACGGGAAGACGAAGCTCTGCCCCGGCTCGAGCGAGCCGGAATCGAAGTACGGAGCTCCCCCCGGGCCGAGGTTCTTGTTCGACACCGCCGAGTGTGGACGGGTTGCCGTCGACGCCGAGGTCCATCGCACGTTCCGACCGACCTGGATGGCGGCCGGGCTCTTCGGGGTGAAGCCCGAGTCGGTGATCGTCACCTCGAGCGGCGGCGTCCCGGAGGTGAACGTGGCCACGACGGTCCTCGGAGCCGACATCGTCACCGGGCACGATGAGCTCGAGCTGTTGCAGTCCCCGGTGAATCCGGCAAACGTGGCTCCGGGGTCCTCGGTGGCGGACAGGACGACGGATTGGTTGACGTCGAACTGGGCAACGCAGGTTCCGGTGGACTCACGGCAGTCGTCGATCCCGGGCGGCTCGCTCGAGACCGATCCCGGACCGTTGACGTCCACCGTGAGCGTGTGGGAGGTCGGGGCCAGGTTGAAGGTCGCCGTCACGGCCGAATCCCCCTGGATGGCGAACGTGCACGTGTCGGTCCCGCTCTGACACGACCCCAGGAACCCGCCCCCCACCGAACCCGGATCGGCCGTGGCAGTGAGCGTGATCTGCGTGTTCTTGGGGAACGCGAACGAGCAGGTTCCCTGCGGCCCCTTCCGGCAGTCCGTGATGCCGCTCGGATCGCTCGACACCGATCCGTCTCCTCCGCCGGAGACGGTCACCGTGAGGGTGTAGGAGACCTGGTCGAACCTCGCCGAGACGGTCCTCGCCTCGGTCATGGACACGGTGCACTGCGGGCCGGTGACGCCCACACACGCCCCGCCCCAGCCGGCGAAGGCCGAGTCCGAGGACCCGGTCGCCGTGAGGATCACGGACGTTCCCTCGACGAACTCACCGGCGTCGCTCGGGCACGCCGCGTCGCATTCGACGCCCGGGGGCGAGCTCGTGACGGTTCCCGTGCCCGTGCCCGCGGGGTCCTTGTCGACCGTGAGCAGGTGCACGGGACCGGGGCTGGCGTCGAACGTCGCCGTGGCGGTCTTCGAGTTGGTCGCCGTGAAGTCGCAGACCGGGTTGGTGTGTGCGCACGCGCCCGCCCAGCCGGCGAACGTCGACCCCGAGGCCGGCTGCGCGGTGAGAGTGACGACCGTGTTCAGCGCCAGGCTCCGGTAACACGGTGGAGCGCACGGAGACGGCCCGGGGGATACCGCGACTGTGCCGGTTCCCGGTCCGGCGTTGAGGATCGAGACCACGACGAAGCTGCCCTCGCTCCCGTCGTTGGCCCCGGTGCACCCGAGGTCCGCCGGGAAGTCGGCCGTGCCGTTCGCGTCGTTGTCGACGCCGTCGTCGCACACGAGCGATGGGTCGCGCTCGCTGGCGTCGCCGGGTCCCGCGCAGCCGGGGTCCTCGTTGGTGTTCGCCGGACCGGAGTCGATCCGGCCGTCGCCGTCGTTGTCCAGACCGTCGTCGCATGCCGCTCCGCCCGGAGTGATCTCGTTCGGGTCCGTCGCGGAGGCGCAGCCCGGGTCGCCCCCCGGCCCCCAGTCGGTCAGGCCGTCGTCGTCGTCGTCGATCCCGTTGTTGCATGCGGTCACCCCGCCCGCGCCGAGGAGGGCCGCCTCGAGCGAGGCCATCCCGGCCGGCGAGGACGTCACCCCATGACCCATCCCGGTCACGATCTCGTACGTCACGTACGGCGACCCCTGCAGCCACAGCCTGGTCGCGAAGTCGCCCGTGTGGTTGCGGATCACCGAGTCCTCCCGGCCCACGAGCATGTGCACCCGGCTGTTCCCGTAGGAGTAGTCGTTGCCGGAGGTCTCGACGCTCTCCGCGTCCCAGCGGGGCTTCCACGAGGGAAGCCTCAGCTTGCACGGTCCGTTCCCGAGGTACCACGGCGACGTGCTGTCGGTCTTGGTGTAGCCGGACGGCGCGTCGATCTGCTTCGTGCTCGCGCCGTCGTACTGGTACGCGCTCTCGGCCCGGCCCGGGGCGCAGCCCTTCGACTGCGCGGCGTGCGTCGGACCCCCCGTCGGGATGATCGCGTCGATGATTCCCTCGAGCCCGTAGTGGGTGAGCGCGTACGCGATCTGCGACGCTCCGCCGCTGCTCCCGACCAGGCAGAATCCGCAGCGCCCCGGGGCGGTGGTCGCGGGTGGGGTGTACAGGGTCTCGCGGATGTGCTTGATCGCCGTCGCCGGGCGGCACGCCACGTGGCCCGCGCCGGCGTCCTGGCCGGCGGCCGCATCCTGCCAGGCGCCGGCCCAGCGAACCTGAGCGACGTCGAATCCGTGCACGCTTCGCAGAGCCTGCATGAAGTCCGGGGCATCGTTGGTCCAGTAGTAGTTGCCGCCCCCGCCCGAGAAGAACAGCACCATCCCCCGAGCCGCGCCCGGCGCCAGCTCGCGAGCCACCGAGTAGTAGCCGATCAGCTCGGGGAGCACGGCCCCGTCGTTCCCGACGCAGTTCGTCAGGGAGAACTTCGTGCAGGTGCTGTCCGCGGGCTGGCCGTTCTTGTTGCACTGCGGGTCGATCTGCCCGGCGAGCACGGACAGCGTTCCCGTCAGGTGCGGGCCCGGCAGTGGGGATCCCGACGCCGGAGACCCCGGGGTTGCGGTCAGACCCGCGGCCAGCAGGACGAGCACCAGCGCGAGGCGGAGGCGGTGCGTGGCCAGCAGGAGATGGGTCCTTTCGGGAGCGGGGCACTCCATGCTACGAGCGAGTTTCGGTGCCAGTCAATGGCCTGCGCAAAGATCGGACGATCGGGCCGATCCGGACTCGGCCCGGCGAGGGCTCCTCTGCGGCCTCTCCCGGACCTACGCTCGGCGGGGGAAGGAGGATTCGAACCTCCGGGCCCCTTGCGGGACCGACGGTTTTCAAGACCGTTCCGTTCGTCCGCTCCGGCATTCCCCCGGTGGCGGCGAGTCTACCGGGGGGCCAGCGTCCGCAGATCCTCCGGCAGGTACGGGTGCAGGGCCTCGGGCAGGGCCACCGAGCCGTCCTCGCGCTGGCCGTTCTCGAGGAGGGCGATGATCGTTCGCCCGACCGCGCACGCGGTGCCGTTCAGCGTGTGGACAGGCCGGTTCCCGTCCTCACCGCGGACCCGGCACTCCAGCCGCCGGGCCTGGTAGTCGGTGGTGTTGGAGCACGACATCAGCTCGCGGTAGCGCCCCTGTCCGGGGAGCCACACCTCCAGGTCGACCTTCTTCGCGGCGGGCACCCCGAGCTCGCCCAGGCAGACGTTGACGAGCCGGTAGGGCAGCCCCAGCCCACGGGCGATCTCCTCCTGGCGGGCGACCAGGAACTCGTGCTCGTCCCACGAGGCCTCGGGCATCGCGAACGAGAACATCTCGACCTTGTCGAACTGATGGACCCGGAAGATCCCCCGGGTGTCCTTGCCGTAGGTGCCGGCCTCGCGCCGGAAGCAGGTCGAGAACCCGGCGTAGCGCCGGGGCAGCGTGGCGGCGTCGAGGATCTCTCCCTGGTGGAGGCCGGCGAGCGAGACCTCGCTGGTGCCGACCAGATACAGGTCGTCCTCCTCGGTCTTGTAGATCTGGGCCTGGTCGGTGGGGAAGAACCCCGTCCCGTACATCGCCCCCTCGCGGACCAGGACGGGCGGGGCCACCGGGGTGAACCCGTGCGGCGCCAGCACGTCCAGGCAGTACCGCACCAGGGCGAGCTCCAGGAAGACCGACGGCCCCAGCAGGTACGCGAACCGCGAGCCGGAGAGCCGGGCGCCGCGCTCGAGGTCGAGCATGCCGAGGGCCTCACCGAGGTCCACGTGGTCCTTCGGGTCGGCCAGTGTCGGCGGCTCCCCCACGCGCTTCAGCTCGACGTTGTCGTCGTCGGACTCGCCGTCGGGCACCGATTCGTGGGGAAGATTGGGGAGCTCGAGCAGGAGCCGGTCTCGCTCCTCGGCGGCCCGCTTCAGCTCCTCGTCCTTCTGTTGGAGGAGGTCGCCTGCCGCTTTGCTCGCCTCGATGAGGCTGGCGCGCTCGGCGGGGGCGGCTTTGCCGATCTCCTTGGTGGCCACGTTCTGTTTCGCGCGGAGCGTCTCGACTTCGGCCGTCAGGGCGCGCCAGCGTTCGTCGGTCTGGAGGAGGCGGTCGAGATCCTGGTCCTTGCCGCGGCGGGCGAGAGCCCGTCGTGCGGGCTCCGGATCCTCGCGGATCGTTCTCAGGTCGAGCATGCTGAGACGCACCCTACCGGTGGTTCGGGAGGTCGAGGGGCGTTCGCCTTCGCGCTAGCGCTTGCCGGCCTCGGCGGGTTGCGGCTGGGCGGGCGGTGCCGTCTGTGCCGCCGATGCCGCGGATGCCGCCTGTCCTCCCTCGGGCTTCTGGGAGTCCATGGTGGACTGCCCGTTGAAGACGGCGCCCTCGGACACGATCAGGCTCTTCGAGGTGATGTTGCCGTCCACACGGCCGCCCCGGGAGAGCTCGGCGGTCTGCTTCGCGAACACGTTGCCCTTGAACCTGCCGGCGACGGTCACGTTCACCGCGCGGATGTCGGCCTCGACCTGGCTCTGCGGCGAGAGGATCACGTCGCCGTCGGCGTTGATCTGGCCCTTCACCTGACCGTCGATCCGCAGGGAGCCGGCGGACACGACGGTCCCCTCGAGCTTCGCGCCCTGTCCGACGATCGTGACCTCCGTGCTTGCCTGCTCCGTCATCGCGGCCTCCCTCGGCTGTGTCGCGTCCTGCGGTTCCTCGTGCTCGGCGTCGTCCCGTCTCCAGATCATCCGGCAGCCTCCACGGTCAGGCGGGCCCCCGTGAGGGCCTCGCGGATCGCGAGCTCCTCCTCGTCCGACAGGTTGTGCGGGCTGGTCCCGCGGCTGACCGGCTTCGCGTAGACGCGCGTGTCCTGCCGGCCGTTGATCCCGGTGATGACCATGCCGTCGCCGCGGGCATCCAGGATCGCGGCCGAGAACGACAGGCGTCCGCCCATGTCGTCGAAGGCGTCGAACCGCACCACCGCGACGTGCTGGACGGCCAGCTGCAGCTGGCCGTCGAGCCGGGTGATCTCCCCGGCCAGCTGGCGGATCGCGGCTTCCAGGCGGTCGAGCGTGCGGCCCTGGCCGTCGAGCGTCGCCGCCAGGAGGTCGCCCGCCGAGCCGGGCGTGCGCGAGCCTCGCTTCGCCGCGGCGCGGCCGGCCGCGAACAGGAACAGCAGGAGCACGTTCAGCGCGACGCTGGCGAGGGCCAGGATCGTGAGCGTCTCGGGCGACAGAACCATCGGCGTCCTAACGAAACGAGGCCTCTGAACTGGCCTTTTCCCGGAACGCGAGTATACGCTGGCCCCTCTCCGGCACCGGGGAACGCGGCACATTCGCTCCATGGGGCTCTGAGGCCTGTGCGCATCGCCTATTTCGACTGCATCGCGGGGATCTCCGGCGACATGACCCTCGGTGCGCTGGTGGACGCCGGCGCGGACTTCGAGGAGCTCGAGGAGCGCCTGCACCGCCTGCACATCGAGCCGTTCGAGATCTCCCGGGAGGAGGTCGAGCAGCAGGGCGTGCGCGCGATCAAGGTCCACGTCGACGCGCCGGCGGCGAGCGTGATCCGCACGTACGCGAGCATCCGGACCCTGCTCGATCAGTCCGACCTGGAGGAGGACGCCCGCCAGAGCGCGCACCGGATCTTCCGCCGGCTGGCCGAGGCCGAGTCGCGCGTCCACAACAAGGACATCGAGCTGGTCACCTTCCACGAGATCGGCGCGCTCGACTCGATCGTCGACATCGTCGGAGTGGCCATCGGCCTGTCCCTGCTGGGCGTGGAACGCGTGTTCGCGTCGCCGGTGCCGACCGGATTCGGTATGCACCGCACCGAGCACGGCATGGCCCCGATCCCCAGCCCCACGGTCGTCGAGCTCCTCCGCGGCGTGCCCATGTACTCGCGCGGCGTCCCGTTCGAGCTCGTGACGCCCACCGGGGCGGCCATCCTGTCCGCGGTCTCCGAGGGCTACGGCGACATGCCCATCCTTCGCATCGACGGCGTCGGCTACGGCGCCGGCTCCCACCGCCTGGACTTCCCCAACGTCCTTCGGATCATCGTCGGCGACGAGGAGGTCGGCGCCGCGCGGCACGAGCCGGCCCGCGGGACCGACGAGCTCGTCGTCGAGACGAACCTCGGCGACCTCAGCCCCGAGCTGTCGGGCTACGTGCTGGAGCGCGTGCTCCGGGCCGGGGCGCATGAGGCGTGGCTGACGCCGGTCGTCCTGGAGGGAGGCCGCGGTGGCGTGACGCTCTCGGTCCTGTGCTCCCCCGACCGGGCCGAGACCGTGCGCGAGATCGTGTTCGCCGAGACCGGCTCCCGGTCCGTCCGGACCCGGTCCGTCCAGGTCCAGGCCCTCGAGCGCGAGACGGTGAAGGTCGAGACCCCCTACGGGCCGGTCGAGGTCGCGATCGGGCGCCACCGGGGCCACGTGGTCTCGGTCGCCCCGTCGTTCGAGGACTGCGCCCGCCTGGCGCGCGAGACCGGGGTCGCCGCGAAGGACGTCCACGCCGAGGCCCTCCGCCTCGCCCGCGAGACCCTCACCTAACCCCGGGGCGGCTCCGGCCGTTGCGGGGTCGAGAACGTCCCCAGGGCTCCGGGCAGATCGGGGTCGGTGAGGGACAGGTCCCCGATCTCCGCCTCGCGGTCGAGCCCCTCGTGCAGCGCCATGCCCAGGCCCTCGAGCGCCGCGGCCCGATCGCCCACCACGCTGACCGGCGGGTAGCCGGCGATGGACTCGGCCAGCTCCACCGCCCGGGCGAGGGAGGCGCCCGCCGCCACGACCTCCTGGACCAGGCCGAGCTGCTGGGCGCGCTCCGCGCCGATCCGGACCCCGGTCTCGATCAGGTAGAGCGCGTTGCCCTGGCCCATGATCCGCGGCAGGCGCTGCGTCCCCCCGTCGATCAGGGGAATGCCCCACCGGCGGTTCAGGACCCCGAACTCGGCGTTGGCTCCCGCGATCCGGACGTCGCACCACGCCGCGAGCTCCAGCCCGCCGGCGAAGCAGTACCCGTTCACGGCGGCGATCGTCGGCTTGCCCGGGTCCAGCCGCGCGAACCCGAGGGGCGAGGACCGCTCCCGGCCCGGCCGCATCGCGATGTCCTGGACGGCCTTCAGGTCGGCGCCCGTGCAGAACGCCGCGTCTCCCGCGCCGGTCACGACCAGGACGCGGGCCGAGGCCTCGTCCGCGAACGCCTCGATGGCGGACTCCAGGAGCGCGGCCGTCTCGGCGTCCACGCAGTTGTGGACCTCGGGCCGGTTCAGCCGAACGATGCGGACCGCCCCCCGGTCCTCGGTCTCGACCTTCGCCATCGCGCGCGAACGCTACCGCGAATGGTCCCTGCGGGCTCGGGTAGGAACACCTCGTGGGCCAGTCGATCGAGATCACCGCGATGGAGGACGGCGCGTACGGCGTCCGGGTGTCCGAGGGCGACGCCACGACGTCGCACCGGGTCCGGGTCCCGGACGCGATGCTCGCCGACCTGGGGCTGGGCGGGTCGGACCCGCAGGCGGTGGTCCGCGAGTCGTTCGAGTTCCTCCTCGAGCGCGAGCCGGCCACGAGCATCCTCGGCGACTTCGCCCTCGACCGGATCGCCGACTACTTCCCCGAGTACTTCGACGAGCTGCGCGCCCGGCTGAGCTGAGCGGGGTCAGGGCCCGGGCTCGGGGAGCGGCTCGGCGCGCTTGAGCTCCCGCATCAGGTGCTCGCGCCCCGCGCGCAGCTCGCGGAGCTCCTCGTCCGTCGCCGCCACCAGCCCGTACCGGGTCCGTTCGTACGCGCGGGTCAGCGCCCGGAACGGGGCGCCGGCCTCCGGGTAGGCGAGCGCGACCTCCCCCGCGAACTCCGCCGGCGTGCGAGCCGGGGCCCGGTCCAGGCGGAGGCGGGCCAGGGACTCCAGGGCCTCCGCGTACCACCGGCGCACCGTTTCGGCCGGCATCCGCCTGCGGCGGGACGCGCGGGCGGCCCACGGGACGGCCCGCTCGTCTCCGCCCTCGATCGCGGCCGCGGTGACCGCGTCGGGGGCACCGCGTGGGATCGCCGGCACGCTCCGGTCCCGGATCCGGCGGTAGAGCAGGAGCACCCCCAGCATCACCAGGGCGATGAACGCGATCCCCAGCACGCGCTGCAGGGCTCCGGCGCCGGACGCGCCGCCCGCCGTGCCCTCCTCGACGCCCGCGCGGAGCTGGCGCAGGGCGCGCTGGAGGCCTCGCAGGTCGATGCTGAACCGGTCGGCGAGCCACAGGAAGGGCGTGGCGATCCACGTGATGACCAGCAGGATGCCGCTCGCGACGAAGCCCACGGGCGGCGCCACCAGGCCGCCCACCCACCGGAAGAGGCCGGTGGTGCCCCCGAACAGCGCGGCGAGGCCCATGGCCGCGCCCACCACGCCGAGCGCGACCCCGACCCGCCGTCCGTCACGGGCGTCCCACCCCCGGGCCAGGCGCACGCTCGCCGCCCGGGAGGCCAGCGAGCCCAGGAAGAACACCGGGAGCGCCGCCGCCATCAGCCGTCCGCCGGCGTGCCCGGCGAACCCCGACCCGGCGGCGGCGACGAGCAGGCCAAGCGCCCCGAGGACGAACGAACCGGCGATGGGCTCCCGCCAGTCGCGCAGCGCCAGCGTGCCGGCCCGGGCCCCGAGCGCGCCCGCCGCGATCAGGGCCACGATCATCCCGCCCGGCTGCGCGGTCGACGTCCCGGCGCCCTCGGCCACCCCGATCGCCGCCGACGCGAGGAGCAACCCGACGGTGACCGTCCTCCCCGCACCGGCCAGGACCGAGGCCACGGTGGCGGCGGCGAACGCCCCGGCGAAGGCGGCCAGGTCGGCGAAGGTCGGGTCCAGCGCGCCGCCCAGCGTGCCGCTCACGGCGGCCACCGGGAAGAACCACACGCACGACTCGGCCAGGGCGGCCAGCCCGGCCGCCACGGCGGCGCCCCGGCGGGCCCTCACACCGTCACCGCGTCCAACGGCGACACGTGGACGACCTCGACACCTCGACGCCGAAGGGTGTCCGCCTCGGCCAGCAGGCGGGGACCGGGACGGGGCGAGATCAGCACGATCGATCCACCCGCAGCCAACCCCCGCGCGGCGTCGCGCAGGACCGGCCCGGCGTCGGCCGTGGGGTCGCCCGGCATCCGCGCGAGCGCCGCGAACACCGAGGCCTCGTGGTTCGCGATCTGGCGGGCGCGAACCCTGAGCGGTCCGCGCCCCCGCGTGAGGTGGGTGTTGGCGGCCAGGCTCACCCGCCATCCGGCCTCGACCGCGTCGCGGGCGATGAAGGCTGCCCACCCGATCGTGTCCTCGGCGATCTCGGGATAGATCGAGTCCCAGAACGGCTCGCCGACGGCCAGGTCCAGGACCAGTAGCACCTCGGCGCTGCGGGTCGGCTCGAACAGCTTGACCTGGATCAGCCCGGAGTGGCCCGAGAGCTTCCAGTGCACGCGGTTCAGCGGGTCGCCCGGCTGATACGGCCGGACGCCGGCGAAACGCTCGCGGTCCTCGAACATCCGCGAGGCCGCGACCGGGCGGCCGAACGGGAGCCGCTTGCGAACGTCCACCGGCACGGCGATCCGGGGCTCGGGCATGACGATGAGGTCCGCGTCGGGGTCGAGCTCCCTGGCCAGCGGGACCAACCCGAACGGGTCGGACAGCTCGACCACGATCTTGTCGAGCCAGAACTCCCCACGACGGGTGACCTCGACCGGCAGGTCCAGGGTCACCTCGGAGCGGCCGGCGAGCGAGAACCGCCGCTGGAAGCCGCGGATCGCGACGGGGGTCGGCTCGCCCGCGCGAAGTCCCGGCGGGAGGATCGCGCGCACGTCCACGTGCGGGAGCGAGAGCCGCTTCGCGTTGCGGATGTGGACCCGCAGGGTCACGGCCTCGCCGAGGAACGCCCGGGCCGGCCGGAACCGCGCCGCGACCTCGACGCCCCGCCACCCCAGCCGGGCCCACACGACGGC
>JBBDTT010000203.1:0-16508 GCA_040904285.1 Actinomycetota bacterium | reverse complement strand
CCATCGCGACCTGCCGCTGCTGACGATCGATCCGCCGGGGAGCCGGGACCTCGACCAGGCCTTCTTCGCTCGCCGCCGGGACGGCGGCTACCGGGTCCACTACGCGATCGCCGACGTGGCCGCATTCGTCCGCCCGGGCGGCGAGCTCGACCGCGAGGCGTGGGCGCGCGGCCAGACCCTGTACATGCCCGACATGCGCGCGCCGCTTCACCCGGCGGCCGTCTCCGAGGGCGCGGCGAGCCTGCTCCCGGAAGACGATCGTCCGGCGCTGCTGTGGACGATCGACCTCGGCGAGGCCGGCGAGGTCGCCGCCTCCCGGTTGGTGCGGGCCGTGGTGCGCAGCCGCCGCGCGATGAGCTACGCGGAGGCGCAGGCGGCGCTGGACGGTGGCCCCGCCGGCGACGATGACGCGCTGGCGCTGCTTCGGGAGGTGGGCCGGCTTCGCGAGGACCTCGAGCTGGGGCGTGGCGGCGTCAGCCTGAACCTGCCGACCCAGCAGGTCACGCCGGCGCCGGGCGGCTACCGGTTCAGCTTCGAGGCCATGCTGCCGGTGGAGGGATGGAACGCGCAGATCTCGCTGCTGGCCGGGCACTGTGCGGCGAGGATCATGGCCGAGGGCGGCGTGGGCATCCTCCGGACGCTGCCCCCGATCGGCGAGGGGATCCTCGCGAGGCTCCGCCGCGCGGCCGAGGCCCTGGAGATCGACTGGCCCGAGGGGACGTCGCTCGGCGCCCTCGTCCAGATGCAGGATGGGGGCACGCCGGAGAGCGCGGCGTTCCTCGTCCAGGCCACCCACGCGCTCCGCGGCGCCGGGTACGCGGTCGTCGACGGGACCCCGCCGGTCCACGGGGCGCTGGGGATGGTCTACGCGCACGTGACGGCGCCGCTCCGACGCCTGGTGGACCGGTACGCGAACGAGGTCACGGTGGCGCTGTGCGCGGACGCCTCCCCGCCGGGCTGGTTGGTCGAGGCGCTGGCCCGGCTGCCCGAGACCATGGCCGAGTCGGACCGCCGCTCGGACGCGATCGAGGCGGCGGTGCTGAACCTGGCCGAGGCCGTGGTGCTCGGTCCACAGGTCGGCCGGACGTTCGCGGCCACGGTGATCGACCGGGGACCGGACCGGGCGACGGTCCAGCTTCGCGACCCGCCCGTGGTCGCGAAGGTCGACGCGGGCGGTGTGCGCCTGGGGGAACGCATCCGGGTCCGCCTGACGGGGGCCGACCCCGTCGCGCGCCGGCTGGACCTCGAGGTGGTGTGAGGTCTAGATCCCTCGGAACACGACCCCGGCGAGCATGACCACGCTGGCCGCGATGTACGACCAGATGCCGACGGTCTCGGGGAGCACGTCGGCGAACGTGCCGAGCGCGCCGATGCCGACCAGGACGGCCGCGATCAGGATCGTGAAGAGCTTCGGTGCGCGATTCACCGGCTCACATCCCGGGGAGCAGCGAGCCGAGGATGAGCAGCGCAGGCGATCCCAGCAGCATCCAGTAGCCCTGCTCGAGAGTGAACGCGACGCCGGTCTGGGCGAGCAGGTCGCTGACGAAGCCGATCGAGACGGTGTCGGTCACGACCAGCCCGGCGATCGCCAGCGCGATCGAGAGGACGACCGTGATCATCCGGGGCGCGTTCGGCCCCGAGAACCCGCGGGGCGCGTCCGGTCCCGGTCCCGATCGGCGGCTTCCCCAGGAGTTCCGCCGCGTCGAGGGGCGACGGGCGAGGATCCGCTCCCACCGATCGATCCGACTCCAGATCCCGGCCATCCCGCGTCCTCCGCCGTCCCGAGCTCCACCCTACGCCATTCGGGGGCGAGGCTCTCTTGACCGATTCGAGCCTTGCGGGCCTCACTCGTGTCCGAGGACGGGGTGGGGCCGGTAGGGCTCCTCCAGGCGGCGGATCTCGTCGGGGCCGAGTGCGAGCCTCTCCGCGGCCAGCGCGTCCTCCAAGTGTGGCATCTTGGTGGCGCCGACGATCGGCGCGGTGACGCCGGGCTTGTGGAGGAGCCAGGCGAGGGCGACCTGTGCGGGCGGCGCGCCCTTCTCGGCCGCCACCTCGGCCAGGCGGTCCACGACGTCGAAGTCCTCGGGCCGGCCGTAGAGGGCGTCCATGATCGGGTCGTCGCCGGCCCGGGCCGTCCGGCGCTCGCCCTCGCGGGTCCGGGTGCCGGCCAGGAACCCTCGGGCCAGGGGGCTCCACGGGATCACCCCGACGCCCTGGTCCGCGCAGAGCGGGAGCATCTCTCGCTCCTCCTCTCGATAGACCAGGTTGTAGTGGTTCTGCATCGAGACGAACTTCGTCCAACCGTTGCGCTCGGCGACCTGCTGGGCCTTGGCGAACTGCCACGCGTACATGCTGCTCGCACCGATGTAGCGGGCCTTGCCCGCGCGGACGACCTCGTGCAGCGCCTCCATCGTCTCCTCGATCGGCGTGGTGGGGTCCCACCGGTGGGTCTGGTACAGGTCCACGTGGTCCATGCCCAGCCGGGTCAGCGAGGCGTCGATCGCCGAGAGCACGTGCTTGCGCGAGAGGCCCCGCTCGTTCTGGCCCGACCCCATCGGCCAGTACACCTTGGTGGCGACGACGGCCTCGTCGCGGGAGAGGAACTTCGGGACCAGCCGGCCGGTGACGACCTCGCTTTCGCCACGCGAGTACATGTCCGCGGTGTCGAAGAACGTGACGCCGCCCTCCACCGCGGCGCGGACGAACGGCTCGGCCGCGGCCTCATCCAGGACCCACGACCGCCACTCCGCCGAGCCGTAGCTCATCATCCCGAGGCAGACGCGCGACACGCGCAGCCCCGTCGCGCCGAGGTTCGTGTAGTTCATCGGATCCGCATCGTAGCCGGGCCGCCGCGCGGGTACGGCAGGGCTAGTACGGAATGGCCGTCCGAGCCGCGCACTTCGGGAAGCGTGCGTCGAGCCAGCCGGCGATCCTCGCGTTGGTCGCTCCGGCTCCGCGGTGCAGCATGAACGTGTGGCCCGCGCGGGGGACCACGAGCAGCTCGAGGTCGTCCGTGCCCTGGAACCACAGCAGCTCCTCGTCGCCGAACGAGGCCGGGAAGAGCGTGTCGTTCTCGGCCAGGACGAGCAGGACGGGGACGGTGATCAGCGGCAGCAGGAACCGGCTCGGTTGCGAGCCGATCGAGAAGATCTCTCCCGAGGGCGTGAGGTGCGCGTGGCGGTTGTCCCACGCGACCACGTCCCGGTCGGCGTGCGGCAGGTGATACATCTCCGCCGCCCGCCTCTGCGGGTTGTCCTCGAAGTAGACGTAGTCGCTCTGCGCCGCGGCGAGGTTGTCGGGGACCCACGAGGCGACGAGCCACTCGTTGTTGACCCACGGCTCGTGCGTGTACGCGGTCGGGATCAGCACGTCGACGAGCCCCGGGTTGAGCGCCGCCGTCAGCTCGGCGATCTCCGAGCCGGCCGAGTGCCCGATCAGCCCGACGCGCCCGAACGCGGACGGACGCTTCGCGGCGTAGGTCCCGGCACGAAGCTGTTCGATGATCTGGGCGGTCATGTCGGCGTAGCCCTCGACCGTCAGCGTGTAGCCGTTGGGCTGATCGGGTGACCCTTCGCCGGAGGACCGTCCGTAGCCGAGCCGGTCGATGGCGAGCAAGGCGTGGCCGCGCCGGGCCAGCGCCTCGGCGACCGAATACTGCTTCGGCCGGATCGGGAAGTCCCACGCCCGCTGGTCGTAGGAAAGGCCGTGGAGCGCGAGCAGGACCGACATCGTGCAGCCGGCCTTCGGCCGGATCAGCCGGCCGCGGACGGTGTAGGTCGCGAGCGGGTCCATCGGGTTCGTGACGACGAACGACACGGCCTCGCGCACGAACGGAGGTGTGCGGAAGGCGTTCCGGGCAGAGCTCGCGACGGCGGGTCCGGGCGTGAGGACGAGGCAGACGAGCAGGATCGGGGCCGCGAACCGGTACCGCACGCACTCGATGCTATGCCCGGGGGGTCGTGGCCGCTACCCGCGGTCAGTCCGCCGTGATCCAGTCGCTCCGGGTGGTCACCTCGTCGAAGACCTCGGGGAGGATCTCCACGCCGAGGCCCGGCCCGGCGGGGACCTCGAGCTGCCCGTCTTGGAGCACGAAGGGCGGGGTGATGTCGTGGTGGAAGTAGCGATCCGACGCCGAGGTGTCGCCGGGCAGCGTGAAGTTGGGGAGCGCCGCCAGGGCCACGTTCGCGGCCCGGCCGAGGCCGGTCTCGAGCATCCCGCCGCACCACACCGGGACCCCGTGGGCGGCACACACGTCGTGGACGCGGCGAGCCTCCAGGTAGCCGCCGACCCGGCCCGCCTTGATGTTCACGATGGCGCATGCCCCGAGCGCGATCGCGTCGGCGGCCGCTCGCGCGGACGTGATCGACTCGTCCAGACAGATCGGCGTCGCGATCCGGCCGGCCAGCTCGGCGTGGGCGGCGACCGCCTCCTCGGGGAGCGGTTGTTCGATCAACAGCAGGCCGAACGGATCCAGGCCCGCCAGGTGCGAGGCGTCCTCCAGGGTGTACGCGGCGTTGGCGTCGACCTGCAGGGCGATGTCGCCGAACCGTTCGCGCACGGCGCCGACGGGCTCGATGTCCCAGCCGGGCTCGATCTTCAGCTTGATGCGCCGGTAGCCCTGGCTCAGGTAGCCGTCCACCACGTCCAGGAGCTCGGAGATCGAATCCATGATCCCCACCGAGACCCCGCAGTCCACGCGGTCGCGCACGGCGCCGAGATGCCGGCCGAACGACGTCCCCGCGGCGCGGAGCTCGGCATCGAGGACCGCCATCTCGAGCGCCGCCTTGGCCATGCGGTGGCCGTTGACCGCATCGAGCGCGGGCCCGACCTCGTCGGCGGTGATCTCCGGGCGAGCCAGGATCCTCGGCAGCAGGTGGTGGCGGACCACCTGCTCCGCCCCCTCGACGTACTCCGAGGAGTACAGAGGTGCGGCGCCCGCGACGCACTCGCCCCAGCCGTCCGCCTCAGGCGTCGCCACGCGTATCAGAAGGACGTCGCGTTCGGTCTCGACGCCGAACGAGGTGCGGAAGGGGGCGACGAGCGGCATGGCGATTCTGCGCAGCTCGACGCCCGCGATCTTCACTGGAGGAAGTGTCGCTCAGATCGCGCGTACTCGGTCGTTCAGTCCTTGCCGATGACCTTGTCGGCCTTGCGGACGATCTGCTCGTACTTGGTCTTGGTGAGGTTGCCGCGCTTCAGCTGCGCCTTGGCCCTGCCCTTGGCGCTGGCCGCGTGGGTTCGGTCGGGCATCGGGTAGTTCCCGGTCTCCTTCTTCGCGTCCTTCGACTGGGCGCGTTCGGGGAGTCCGAACTTCTTCCGGGGGATCCGGGCGCGCTCCTTCGGTGAAAGGTCCGACATGTGCGTTCCCTCCTCGAAGGAAGTGTTCCCGTCGGCCGGGAATCCTCACCCCCGCGGGGTCATGTCCAGATCCGGGGGCGGCGCGTCCGGGATCTTCCAGCGGAGGAACGGCTTGTCGTAGACGTCGTGGTAGCAGTTCGCCTGGTAGACCATCTCGTGGAAGGCGGTCTCGAAGCCTGCCCAGTCGCCGCCCTCGATGGCGTCCTTGACGGCCTTCACCTCCTTGGAGATGAACGCGTCCATGTTCTCCGCGTACTTCGGTCGCAGGAACGCGCCCTTCTCCATGAGGTTGACGGCCTCCTTGAGCTGGAACCGCGCGAGGGGCTGGTTGCGGGCCTTCCCCGCGTAGAAGCACTTCCAGATCCGGTCCCCGACGAGGGGCATGATCTCGGCCATCCCCGGCATGAGGTGGCCGAGGTCCTCCAGGGGGAAGGTCCCCTTGCCCGTGTCGATCGTGTGTTCGTGCGGGTCCGCCACGTCCTGGCTCCTTCGATCCTTGGGTCCTGCGAGGGGAGTGTGCCGCACTCCTCCCGGCATCGGCAACGCAGGGACCGCGAGCCGGCGCGTCGAAGTCACGATTGATGCCCGCTCGTCTCCGCGTCGCCGCCCTGCTCGCCGGCGACGGCCTGCTCGCGGTCGGCCTCCCCTCGCACGCGTCCCCCACGCCGCCCCCGGTCATCGAGGTCCTGTCCAACCGGGCCGACCTGATCTCGGGCGGCGACGCGCTGGTGGCCATCCGCGCCGTCCGCAGCGGCGGCATGGGCGGCATGTCGGGCGTGAAGGTCACGCTCGGCCGGCGCGACGTCACCCGCGCGTTCTCGATGCGGCCCAACGCCCGGTTCGAGGGACTCGTGACCGGCCTGGCCCTCGGGCGCAACGTCCTGACCGCCCGCCTCCCGAACGGTTCGGCGGCGCGCATCACGATCACCAACCACCCCCGGGGCGGGCCGGTCTTCTCCGGACCCCACGTCCAGCCCTGGGTGTGCCAGGAGGGCGCCCTCGACGCGGCGTGCAACATGGCCACGACGTACGAGTGGCAGTACCGGAACGTCACCGGCTCCCTCCGGCCCTACGACCCGGCCAGCCCGCCGAACGACATGGCCACCACCACGACCGACCAGGGCGTCACGGTGCCGTTCATCATCCGCATCGAGACGGGCTACCAGGACCGCGACCAGTACAGGATCGCCGTGCTGTACGACCCCGCGAGGCCGTGGGCCCCGTGGGCGCCCCAGCGCCAGTGGAACCACAAGCTCCTCATCACCCACGGCGCGAGCTGCGGGATCGACCACCAGGCCGGCACCGCGCCGAGCGTTACCGGCGACACCGTCGCGTACGAGGGCGTGGGCCTGAGCAGCTCGAGCCCGACCGAGGCCCTCGCCCGCGGCTTCGCGGTCATGTCGACGGCCCTCAACAACGCCGGGCACAACTGCAACATCGTGACCCAGGCCGAGTCGATGGTCATGGCCAAGGAGCACCTGGTCGAGACCTACGGCGAGCTGCGCTACACGATCGGCACCGGCTGCTCGGGCGGCTCGCTCACCCAGCAGCAGGTGGCCAACGCCTACCCCGGCCTGTACCAGGGGATCCTGCCGCAGTGCAGCTTCCCGGACGCCTGGTCGACGGGATCGCAGCTGATCGACTACCAGCTGGTCCGGGACTACGTGGAGAACCCCGGCCGGTGGGGTCCGGGCATCCACTGGACGCCGGTGGAGCTCGCGGCCGTGGAGGGCCACCCCAACCACGTGAACTCGATCACGCTGTCCACGCTCTACTACACCTCGCTGGGCGACCCGACGAACGCCTGCGCCGGTGTCGAGGACGCGGAGCGCTACCACCCGCAGTCCAACCCGAAGGGCGTCCGGTGCACGCTCGCGGACTACATGGTCAACGTGTTCGGCCGCCGGGCGAAGGACGGGTTCGCCGGCCGGCCGCTCGACAACGTCGGTGTGCAGTACGGGCTCGACGCGATGCACAGGGGCCTCATCTCGATCGCGCAGTTCGTGGACCTGAACGCTCGCATCGGCGGCTCGAACATCGACGCGGTCCCCACGGCGGAGCGCACGGCCGCCGACCGCCCGGCCCTCGCCCGTGCCTACCGCAGCGGGGCGATCAACCAGGCCAACAACCTGGACCGGGTCGCGATCATCGACCTGCGCGGGCCGGATCCCGGCGCCTTCCACGACGCGTACCGGTCGTTCGCGGTCCGGGCCCGGCTGGAGCGCGAGCACGGCACGTACGAGAACCACGTGATCTGGGAGGGCGCCATCCCGCTGATCGGCGACGTGAACTAC
Source organism: Actinomycetota bacterium (assembly GCA_040904285.1). GTDB lineage: Bacteria > Actinomycetota > UBA4738 > UBA4738 > JBBDTT01 > JBBDTT01. The sequence goes on along the minus strand of JBBDTT010000203.1, from coordinate 8,856 downwards.
ACCGTGTTCGGCCTGATAGCGATGGACCGCTGGCTGGCCGCCGTCGAGAAGGACCGCCGGCCCATCCCCCTGGCGCGCAAGATCATCCTGAACCGTCCGGCCGACGTGCACGACCAGTGCACGGATGGCCAGGGCCACGTCCTGATGGGCGAGACCTGCCCCCTCCTGGTACAGAGCTACACGACGCCGCGGGTGGTGGCGGGCGAGTCGCTCACCACCGACCGCAACAAGTGCTCGCTGAAGCCGCACCGGCGCTCTGACTACTTCCCGATCGAGTTCACGAACGCCCAGTGGGCGGAGCTGCGGAGCGCGTTCCCGACCGGGGTGTGCGACTGGAGCAGGCCCGGGGTGGACCAGCAGGACACGATCCCGTGGATGACGTATCACGACCGGTTCGGCGGCCGGCCCCTCGGCCCGCCCCCTCGTTCGGTCGCCGTCGGGGCGTGACCCAACCCCGGTAGGCTGTCGCCGGCGTGGCCGACGACGTGACCTACGGCTCCTACCTGCGGCTGGAGCAGCTCCTGACCCTGCAGGAGCCGCACGTCGAGGCCCACGACGAACGCACCTTCATCATCGTCCACCAGCTCTACGAGCTCTGCTTCTCGCTGATGCTGTTCGAGCTGGCCAGCGCGCGCGACGCCATGCTGGCGGGCGAGGAGGAGCCCGCGCTGCGCTTCCTTCGCCGTGTCGGGGTGATCGATCGCGTCCTGGCCTCGCAGATCGACCTGATCGAGACGATCGTGCCCCAGGACTTCCTGGAGTTCCGTCCCTCCCTGCAGTCCGGGAGCGGGTTCCAGTCCGTGCAGTTCCGCGAGGTCGAGTTCCTGTGCGGGCTGAAGGAGCCGCGCTATCTGGAGCAGATCGACCTCAACGACCCGGACCGGGCCCGGCTCGAACGTCGCCTGGATGAGCCGAGCGTGTGGGACGGGTTCGTCGCGCTCCTCGGCCGCTACGGGTCCCCTTCGATCGTGGAGGTGTACCGGGGACGCGAGGCCCATCCGTGGCCGTTCCTCATCGCGGAGGCCCTGCTCGACCACGACGAGGGCTTCACGGTATGGCGGGCGCGTCACGTGCTGATGGTCGAGCGCGAGCTCGGGACCAAGACCGGCACCGGCGGCGCGGGCGCGCCCTACCTGATGCGTACGCTCGAGAAGCGATTCTTCCCCGAGCTCTGGGCCGCCCGCTCCGAGCTCTGAACGGGCGCGTGCCCCCCGGTCCAACCGGGTAGATACCGGCCTCGATGGCCGCCGTCGAAGCACGACACGCCTCCCTGTGGGTCGAGACCGCGCCGCCCGCCGTGGACCATCCGGCCCTGGAGGGCGAAGCCGAGTTCGACGTCGCGGTCCTCGGCGGAGGTATCACCGGTCTGCTCACGGCGATCCTGCTCAAGGAGGCGGGCCTGCGGGTCGCCGTCGTCGAGGCGGACCGCATCGGCCGCGGCGTGACCGCCCACTCCACCGTCAAGGTCACGGCCGGCCACGGCACCCGGTACTCGGAGCTCGAGCGGGCGTTCGGACTCGACACCGCCCGCGTCTACGCGGAGGCCAACGCCGAGGGCCTGGAGACCATCGCCTCGCTGGTGGATCGGCTCGCCATCGACTGCGAGTTCGAACGCCGTCCCACCCACGTGTGGGCGGAGACCGCCGAGGAGCGCGAACGCCTGGGGCGCGAGGCCGCCGTCGAGCGCGAGGTCGGCCTGCCCACGTCGCTCCTGGACCGCGCCGAGGAGCTCCCGTTCGACGTCACGGGGCTGCTTCGCATGGACGACCAGGCCCAGTTCCATCCGGCGAAGTTCCTCGCCGGGCTGGCCGCCGCCGTCGACGGCGGGGGCAGCGCGGTGTTCGAGCGAAGCCGGGCCGCGAGGGTCGAGGAGGAGGAACGCCGATGCCGGGTGTCGGCCGGCGAGGGCGTCCTTCACGCGAACCACGTCGTGGTGGCGACCCACTATCCGTTCCTCAACCGCGGGTACTTCTTCGCCAAGCTCTATCCGCATCGCGAGTACGCGGTGGCGTTGCGGGCGGGGAGCGAGGCCTCCGCGATCCGCGGGATGTACATCAACCTGGGCACGCCGACCCGGTCGCTGCGCCAGGCGGCCGACGACGCGGGCGACCTGTTGATCGTCGTCGGAGAGGGGCACAAGGCCGGCGAGGCCGCGCCCACCGACGCGCGGTATCTCGCGCTCGAGGACTGGGGGCGCACGTTCTTCGACGCCGGCCCGCCGGAGTACCGATGGTCCACGCAGGACCCGATGAGCATGGACGGCCTGCCCTTCGTGGGACGGATCGGCCGGACGAGCGACCGGGTCTGGGTGGCGACCGGGTTCGGGACGTGGGGGATGACCAACGCGGCCGCCGCCGCGGCCATCCTGCGCGAGAGGATCCTCGGCAACGACCATCCCTGGGCTCGGACCTTCGACGCGCAACGGCTCACGCCGCGCCAGTCGGCCCTCACCTTCTCGAAGGAGAACGCCAAGGTGGCGGGACACCTGGTCGGGGACCGGCTGAAGGCCCTGGCGGCCTCCGTGCGGGACCTCGCGCCCGGGGAGGGCCGGGTCGTCCGGCGCGGGCTGCACGCGGTGGGGGTCGCCCGCGACGACGAGGGACGACTCCACGCGGTGTCGGCCGCGTGCACCCACCTCGGCTGCCTGGTGGCCTGGAACGGAGCGGAGCGGTCGTGGGACTGCCCGTGCCACGGCTCCCGCTTCGGGATGGACGGCCGGGTGCTGCACGCGCCCGCCGTCGAGCCCCTCGAGTCGCTCGATCCGTCGGACCTCGGGCTCGGCTGAGTCTCAGCCGGCGGCCCGGCGCGCGGCGCCCCGGGCGAGCAGACCGCTCACGAGCGCCGTGGCGACCGCCGGCCCTCCCCACGATCCGAGGGCCAGGCCGATCGCGTCGAACAGCACCGACGCCAGGACGATGGCGGCCGCCCCCGCGACCGGGGCCAGCGCGACCGCCTCGGCCCCGCCCAGGGCCGGCGCGAGCGCACGGACCCAGGCCAGCCCGACCGCGCCGAGGAGGACCACGAGGCCGAGGGCGGCGAACCCCAGCGCGACCGGACCGAGCCCGCGGTTCACCGGCGCGCCCGGGTCGCCGGGGGTGAGCTCCCCCTCGGGGACGAGCCGGCGGAGCAGCTGCACGTGCTCGGCGACCGGCGTGCCCGCGTCGTCGTCCCACGACGCCTGGTTGAACGGGCGCAGGACCAGGGGGGCGTGCGGCGCGGCGAGGACCGACTCCACCCGGGCGAGGGCGTCCAGGGCGATGCCGTCGTGCTCGGGGTCCCCGTTCGCGCCGGCTCGGCGCAGTCCGTAGTCGCCGGGCCCGCCGACGAAGACGTGCATGTCGTCCTGACGGTCCGGCGCCAGGCCGAGCCGGATCACGTTGACGAACCGGCTGAGCTCGAAGCCCGCCCGCGGGCCGCCGTGATCGATCACGAACACGAGCGGCGTGCCGGGTGGCAGCCGCTCGACGTAGGCGCCGGCCGCCTCGACGGCGCCGAGGTCGGTCGGTCCCGTGAACGGGTGCGCCCCGTTCCACGCCCGGACCGGCCCGAACAGCACGGCCGCGAACAGGACGGCCCCGAGGGCCACCCCGGCGCCGCGCCACCGGCCCTGCACCCACCGGGCCACGGCGACGATCCCCGCCGCCGACAGGAGGGGAAGCACGAGGGCGAAGTTCAGGACCCGCCCCGGTGGTACCTGGGAGGTGACGAACCCCGCCACGACGCCGCCCACCGTCACCAGGACCCACGAGGCGAGGATCGAGCCGAACATCGGGTCCAGGAGCGGGTTCGTCCGAAGCGACGCCGAGCCGATCGCCGCCAGCGGGACCGACACGGGCAGCGAGAACGCGCGGAGCGCCTCGCGCCACCTCGAAAGGTAGGCCCCCTCGACCAGGGAGCCGAGGCCCGCGCGCTGGACCAGGACGTCGCGCGTGTGGGCGCGCTCGCCCTCGGTGAGCGGGGGACCGAGCGAGGCGAGGGTGAATCCGAGCGCGGCGATCGCGCTCCCGCCGGCCGCGGTCGTCCCGAGCCGGGCGAGGTCGGCCCGGACGCCCGCCGGGTCGCCCCGTCCCGTCACGGCGCGGATCGCCGCACCCAATCCGAGGACGGCCGCGCCGATCACGAGGAACAGGCCGTGGGCGAGGCCGGCCGCGCCCAGCAGGAGCGCGGCGAGGGGCGCGGGCCTGCGGGGTCGACCCAGCAGGACCGCCAGCGCGCCGACGAACAGCCCGGCGAACAGCAGGTTCGCGAGGAACCCGGAGGCCATGCGTGCGGCGAACGCGCCCACCGCGATCCCCGCCACCGCGCTGCGCACCGGATCGCGCCCGAACCCCCGGTCGGACAGCACGGCCGCGGCCAGGCCGAGGGCCACCGCGAGCGCGATCGACAGGGCCCCGATCACCTCGGTGATCGACAGGCCGGTGGTCCCCGAGCCCGCAAGCAGCAGCGCGTGGAAGCCGGGGCGGAACTGGGTCACCGACAGCCCGACCTCGCCGGCCAGCCGGGTGGACCAGATGTAGAAGGGGACGTCGGGGCCGACCGGCAGCCGGTAGTCGTGGATCACCAGCGGCGCCGCGAACAGGGCCAGCACGCCGACCGCGACCGCGGCATACGCCGGCCCCGCTCCGATCCGCCTCGCGCGTGCGATGCCGGACGCGCCCATCGGCGGCATTCTACGTACGCTCTCGCCGTGCGACCGTCCGGCGCAACGCCGTTCCTGCGGTCCTCGGCGCCGTGGTTCGGCCTGCTGGCCACCGCGGCTGCCGGGATCGGGCTGTCCTCCAGCGTGAGCCCGTCACCGTTCCTCCCGGTCCTCCCGGCGGGGCTCGAGCCGGCGGGGTGGCTCACCCGCCCGGCGCGCGACGTGGGTCTGGACGGCCGCGGCCCGTCCGCGGCGAGCCTTCGGGCCTCGCTGCTCATGGCCATCGCGATCGTGGCGTTCGCGGCCCTCGCGCTGGCCGCCTGGCGTGGGCGGGTGGCCACCGGCACCGCGGTCGTGTGGAGCCTGGTCCTGATCGGGGTCGTGACGCTGCTTCCGCCGCTGCTCTCTCGCGACCTCTACAGCTACGCGATCTACGGCCGCATCTGGGCGATCGAGGGTGCGAACCCGTACGTGCGTCCCCCCATCGAGTTCCTGCAGGACCCGTTCATCGGCGTGGTGTCGGCGGAGTGGATCCGGACGCCGTCCGTCTACGGACCCGCGTTCACCCTGGTCTCGGGAGGCATCGTGAAGGCGTTCCCCTCGGTCGCCGGGAGCGTGATGGCCTTCAAGGCGCTCTCGGGGCTGGCCCTGGCGGCCACGGTCGTCATCGCCTCGAGGCTGGCCGAGCGCACCGCGCCGGGCCGCGGCGCCTTCGCCGCCGTGGCCGTCGGCGCCAACCCGGTCCTGCTGTTCCACGCGGTCGGGGGCGGGCACAACGACGTGCTGGTGGGGCTCGCCGTCGTCGGCGCGCTGGCGCTGTGGCCGAGGAGGGCCGTGGCGGCGACGGCCGTCCTGACGCTGGGGACACTGGTGAAGATCGTGGGCGTGGTGCCGCTCGGGCTCGCCCTCGGCGCGGTGATGCTTCGTGCCGGGCCCGGCGCCGGCCGGAGGCTTCGGGCGGTGATGCCGCACGTGGGCGTCGTCGCCGTGCTGACCGCGGTGCTGTTCGCGCCGTTCGGCTACTCGAGCGCGGTCCTGTCCTCGTTCGCGACGCTCACCGCGCGGCTGGGTTGGGCCAGCCCGGTCCGGTTCCTGGTTCGAACGGTGCAGCAGCTCGGCGGCGGCGACGGGCTGGTGGCCGCCGTCCGGCTCGGGTTCACGGCGCTCGGCGCCCTCCTCCTGTTGGCGATCCTGAACCGGGTCCGGGCCGGGGATCTCCGGGTGGGTCCCGCCGAGGCCTGGGGCTGGGGACTCCTCGCGACGACCCTCTGCGCCGCCTATCTGCTGCCGTGGTACGCGGCGTGGTTCGTTCCCGCGCTCGCCCTCACCCGGCGGACCACGCCGGTGGTGGTCGGACTGGCGATGTCCGCCCTCCTGGCCACGACCGCCATCCCTCCCGAGCCCGCGTTCGCCCCCGAGGTGTGGAGGGGCGTCACGCTCTCGGTGCACTACGTGATCGCGCCGATCGCGCTCGGGCTCCTGGTGGCGCTGGTGCTGGACCTGCGACGGGTCCTCACGGACCGCCCGGCCTGAGCCGCCGCCGCCGCCTCCGCCATGATCGCCGGCGCCACGACCAGCACGAGCGTCGCGACGATGACCGCTCCGGCGTCGTTGAACAACAGCCCGGTCACGCCCGCGGCCAGCGCTCCCACCGCGGCGCCGCGAACGCCGGGGCGAACGTTGGACCCGGCCGGGGCGCGGCGTCGTAGCACGCCGACGAACACGGCCACCCCCACCCCCGCGAGGACGAGCCACGACCAGAACGTGAACAGCAGACGCAGCGCCACCCCGGCTCGCCGGAGCAGCACCGACAGCAGCGCTCCCGCCCCCGACTCGCCGACCGCCCGCGTCTCGAGCCCGATGTGGGAGCCCTCGGCGCCGGCGAGCAACCCCGCGGCGGTCGCCAGCCCGACACCCGCGATCAGTACTGCCGCGACCAGCAGCACGGTCTCGCGGGTCATGCGCCGTCCCTCGAAGATGGTCCACGCCACGGCGAGAGCCGGCACGGCCGTGAGGAGCATCCCGAACTTCGCGCCGAACGGCGGGGCGGCGAGCACCATCACCGAGACGACGGCGCCCGCGTAGGCCACCCGCCGCAGACCCGGCCGCGCGTCGCGGACGTGGCCGAGCACCAGCAGGAGTCCGCCCAGGGCCACCCCCATCTCCTCGCTGGCGAGCCCGTAGAACCGGGTCCCGCCCGCGACCGTGAACCCCAGCAGAGAGCGGGCGCCGAGCGGGCTCCCCACCAGGACGTCTGCCAGGAGGATCACCAGGCTCGCGCCGCCGAGCACAGCGAATCCCGCGAAGTCACGCCGGACGAGCGCGGCGAACGCGACACCGACGGCGAGCGAACCGCCCACGATCGTGGCCAGCGTCGCGGACAGGCTCTCGAACGCGACGAGAGGTTCCAGGAGCATGACCAGCGGGACGGCCGCCGCGGCGAACAGGCCCGTTCGGACCCATCCGGGAAGGCGCGCCCCGGGCTCGCGGCGGCGGAGTCCGGTGACGGCGGCGGCCGCCATCGCCACGATGGCGAACACGATCACCAGGCGGAAGGCCTCGCCCCGGTGGCGAGCCAGCCGCTCGTAGGCGTGGAACGACTCGCTCGTCGCGGCGAGCGGCTCCGCGTTTGCTCGGGTCTCGAACCGCTGCCCGACCAACCCGTCCGGCACGTCGACGCCGAGCCACGCCAGAACCGTGGGGAGGACGTCCACGTTGGACACGACGCCGTCGCGCCGGGTGCTGGGCGAGGTGAGGGTCCCCGGCTCCAGACCGCCTCCCATCGCGAGGACGGGCGAGAGCCACGTGTGCTCGCGGAGCGTGTCCTCCGGCGGATCGGCGCCCATCACGACGAGCGCGTCGCCGGGCCTGACGCGGGCGAGCACCTCGGGCAGGATGGCCCGGGCGTCGGTCCCCTCCCCGCCGTCGACGGTCACCAGATCACCACTCGCCAGTGCCCGGTCCAGCGCCCGCCCGATGGAGCGCGGCCGGGCCGGGGCCATGATGAAGCCCGCGTCGACGACGCCCTCCTCGTCCATGGCGACGAGCGGAGCGAGGCGGGACCGATACCCGTCCAGGGACGCCACCGAGGCCCGCAGGCCGGCGTCCCGCAGCGCGGAGCCCAGGAGTCCCGGCGTCGCCCGCACGTCCGCTCGGGCGTTCGCCCGGAGGACGAGCTCGATGTCGGGATAGACGAAGGGGATTCCCTCCCTCGTCGACGCCGGGGGGAGCCGACCGGTGCGAGCCACGTAGGCGTCGGCCACGGTTCCGACGGCGAGCCGCTCCGTGACCGGCCCCGGCGTGACCGTGAGGAAGAACGCGTTCGGATCGGGCGCGACGGCTCGGGCCCCGGCCGAGATCGACAGCGCGCCCACGAACGGCGTGATCACCCCTCGGCCCGCGGTCGACATCAGGCCGAAGGCGGCCCGCCCCTCGAGGGCCCGGACGGAGGGGATCGCCAGGAGGTCGTCGACGAGGACCCGGTCCAGGACCACCAGGATCACCCGGTCGGCGCGGGCCTGCGCCTCGTCCCCGAACGCCGGTGCACCCCGGGGGACGAGGAGGACCGCGAACCCCAGGAGGGCCGTGACGGCACGGATTCTCACGAGCGCGGGGAGTGTACGATGCGCGACCATGCTCGACCCCGACCTCGCCGCCGAGGTGCTCCGGGCGGCCCTCGCCCGCGGCGGCCGGTTCGCCGACCTGTTCGTGGAGGAGCGCGGATCGTCGTCGGTGCATCTCGACGACGGGAAGGTCGAGGAGCTCACGACGGGGCTCGACCGCGGCGCCGGGGTGCGCGTGATCGACGGCGAGTCCCAGGCCTATGCCCACACCAACCGGTGGGACCGCGAGTCGCTGCTGCGCACGGCGTCCGCGGCGGCCGCCGCCGCCTCGGGGAACCCGGCGGGCACCGCGGTCGTGGGCTTCACCACGGCGGAGCCCACCGCGCGGCACGAGGCCCGGGTGCCGCGAGACTCCGTCCCGGCCGAGCGAAGGGTCGAGTGGGTCCTGGAGGCCGACGAGAGCGCCCGTGCTCACTCCGGCGAGGTCCGCCAGGTCACGGTGGCGTTCGCGGACTCGGAGCAGCGGATCCTGGTGGCCAACTCGGAGGGGCTGTGGGCCGAGGAGACCCGGCCCCGGGTCCGGCTGTTCGTGCAGGTGGTCGCGGCCCGCGACGGCGTGATCCAGACCGGCTACAAGGGCCCCGGCGGGCTGTG
>JBBDTT010000202.1:0-17001 GCA_040904285.1 Actinomycetota bacterium | reverse complement strand
TCCGTTCCTGTATCGGGGGGACCTCGACCCGAGGCTGCCGAACCGCGCGCGGGTACTCGGTATCGCCGTGGGCGACGAAACGCTGGCGGTGCCGTACGACGCCCTGGCCGGGGAGGCGGCGGCCGGCGAGTGGGCGTCGGCGTCGGTGCGCGTGGGCGGACGCCCGATCGCGGTGTTCTGGAAGGACGGCGCCGCGTCCGCGCTCGACACGCCGGCGATCCCCGAGGGGACCGTGGTCGGGGCGGCCGCCGCGTTCGAGGCGACGGCCGGACTCACGTTCCGGGCGACGCCGGGAGGCCCGATCGACAGGCAGACCGGGTCGTCGTGGAATCTGTTCGGCGAGGCCGTCTCGGGTCCACTGCGAGGCGCGCGCCTGCGTCGGGCCCCGGCCATCGAGAGCTTCTGGTTCATGTGGGCCGCTTTCCACCCGGATACCGCGATCTGGCGGCCAGGGGATGCGGACCCTTGACAGGATCGGGCAATCACTTCGCTCCTCGCTGCGTCCGTACGGTGGGCGCCGACCCATCCGCGAGGAGAGCCCATGGATCCCACCGTCCCCGTCGACCGCCGCACGTTCCTCGCCGTGACCGCTCGGGGGGGCGCGAGGCTCGCCGCGATGGGACTGTCCCTCCCCGCGCTGCTCGCGGCCTGCGGCCGGGACCAGCCGGCCATCCAGGGAAGCCCACCGACGCGGCCAGCCTCACCCGATCAGGGTTCGGTCTTGGTCGGCGATGTCCTGGACCACCGCCTTCGCTCCGACGATTGGGAGGGCGCGTTCGGCTTCGTGACGTTCCGGCTCACGCCGGGCTCGTTCGAGGGGCAGGCCGTGTACCTGATCCGCACCGACGCGTCGGACGAGGCGTTCGCCCGTGAGCAGCGGCTCGTGTTCGTGCCCAAGCTGGCGAGCCTGGATGGCGACGGCCTGGCCGGCGAGGCCTTTCTCGTCGCCGGCGGGACCGACGACCAGGCCCTGGTGGTCTCCTCCGAGCCGGGCCGGCCGGACTACACGCCGGCGTGGCGGGTGCGGAACGTGACCTGGACGGCAGAGCCTCGAACCCTGGCGTCGGTGGGGGATGTCCGCGCCGCCGAGTCGGCGGGTGAGATCCAGATCGAGCCGGCAGGCGCCGTCATGAATGCGGCGATCGTCAAATGGTCGTCCGGAGAGCTGCCCGCCGATGGCGTGCTGAAGGAGTACCTGGGAGAGGGGCCGTTGATCGAGCCGCCCGACCCCGACGCGCTGACGGTCACTTTCAAGCTGAACGAGTGCTTCCCGGGGAGCCGATACATCGTGACCGAGCACTCCATCGAACCGGCGGCCGAGATGACCCACACGGCCTTTGCTCCCCGGCTCCACGGCGGCCCGTCCGAAGCCGGAGCGACGGGGCGGACGAACGTGTTCATGAACGGGATCCCCGGCCCCGGGCCGATGGGCTTCCAGCCCTCCGCGTTCGACCTCGCGGCCGGCGACCCGGGGTGGAGTCCCTACTGGGATCACTACACCTACGCCTGGAAGGACGGCGTCGAGCCGCGGGTCCTCGAGAGCCAGCGAGAGGTGCACGCCGCGCGCGACGCCGGCGAGCTCGAGGAGTTTCCCGGGGTTCCGGACACGAAGGGTGAGGTGTTCACCGTCAACTGCCCGGTTCCGGTGCTGGCGGAGAACTCGTTCACCGGGTGAGCACGGCGAAGGCCACTCCAGGGTTCGAACGAACTAGATTCGGTCGTCGGGGACACGAGGCTCGGAAACGGCTTCCGACCTGCAGGAACGCACGATCGTCGGCTGCGTGTTGCCTGAGGTGAAAGTACCCTGACGACCTCCTACGCCGGGTCGGGGATCGGCGCGAGTGTGACGGCGTGGCCGAGACGCTCGAGCTGGCGAACGAGCCGCCGCTTGTAGCCCCCGTTGGCATCCCGGTGGAGCAGGTAGTCCGCGCCCAGGTCCTCGAATGGCTGGTTGCGCGAGAGGACGTGGTACGCAACAACCAGGATGGAGTGAGCGGGACCCGCACACACGCCGTGACCGTGTCCTTGCGCACGTCCAGGCCGGCGCAGCGCTCCACCAGTCGCCGCATCCCTCCCCCCTTCGGGCGGGGGCGCCGATGCGTCGCCCGGAGGGAGCCTCATGTCAACGATTCTGAGGTCCGTGCTCGCAGCAACAGTTCGGAGTGCCGGAAGCTCCCGCGTCCTACTAATCCTCGGGCTCGAAGCACCAGGGCCACCCGACGTCGTTCCGGACGACGGCGGTCAGGATGCCACTTTCATGCCGTTGAGGGTGGCCGGGCGCGGCCATGGGTTGCTAATCCGAGCGTATTCAAACCTCGAGGCCCAGCGTGACGCAGCACGACTTCATGCCGTCGCGTTTGGTCGCCACGGCCGCATGTTGCACAACCTCACTTCAGGACCGTGACTTCGTGCCGACGCCGATGTTCACCGCGTTCGTGAGGACGGCTCGTCCGTCCGCACCGGCGCGCTCGCGCAGCATGCCGTCGAGGATCTGACGGAGTCTCGCTTGCTGGTCCTCGCTGAGATGCGCGACCAGAACGCCCGGGATCGGGTTGCCGTGCAGCACCCAGTCCCACATCTCTTGTCCCGAGGCGAACGCCGGCCGTTCGGCGGTCCGCTCGATCCGGACATCGCTCAGCCCGGCATCCGTGAGCCGCTGACGCAGGATGTCCGGGTCGGCCACCTGGAATTCGAGCGGCGGGGGATCGTCGGGCAGGCCGGGGAATTCAGGATCGACCGCCTGCAGCGCCGCGATGAAGAACTGGAGGAACTCGAGCTCGGCGGGGAAGCCGTAGGCGACCAGCACCACGCGCCCGCCCGGCCTCGTCACTCGGACCATCTCCCGGAGCGCGCGCGGCTGGTCCGGGACGAGCATGACCCCGAACTGCGACCCGGTGACGTCGAAGGTGTCGTCGGCAAGATCCAGTGCGTGAGCGTCCATGACCCGACCCTTCGCGTCGCGCAGGCCCTCCTCACGCACGCGGCCCTGGAAGCGTTCGATCATCGCGGGAGACCAGTCCGAGGCGAGGACGTGCGCCCCGAGTCGTGCCGCGGGGAGGCTGAGCCCGCCCGTCCCCGCTGCCACGTCCAGGAACCGTTCGCCCGGCCTGAGCCCGGCGAGGCGGAGGGCCTCGTTCGCGAGGTCCGCCTCCTGGGGGGCGACGTACCGGTCGTAGCCGTCTGCGATCGCGTCCCACGCCTCGGGCGGCGCGACGTGCTCGTCCGTGGTGGTGGTGGTCTCGTCGTGGTCCCTGGTCATCGGCCTCCTCCTTCTCGTGCGGACATCGCAGCTGAACGTAGAGGCCAGCGCGGCGCGGGACTTCGGGCGAACTACCCAATCTCGAGGCCGCACCGTGGGTAGTTCTGTGTAGTGGCGGCTACCGAGCGAGGCCGTGCTTGTGGGCGTACGCCCCGGCCTCGGACCGGGATGAGACCTGCAGCTTCGTGAAGATGTTGCTGACGTGGCGCGCGACCGTCTTCTCGCTGATGAACAGCTCACGCGCGATCGCGCGATTGGTCTTGCCCGATGCAACGAGCGCGAGCACTTCGCTCTCGCGCCGGCTCAGCCCTCCCGGCCGCGGCGACGCGGCGATTCGAGCGAGGCGGTCAAGGTCGGGGCCGGCGCCCAGCTCCTCGAATGCGCCGCGCGCCGCCTCGAACTCGAGGCCGGCGCCGTCGTCGTCGCCGAGCTCGCGGCAGGCGATCCCGATCAGGCTCCGAACCATTGCCACCTGATGCGGCGCGTCGAGAACGCGCCACGTACGATGCGCCCCTCGCAGCGTGGTGAGCGCCGCCCGCGCTTGTCCCTCGGCGAGCAGGACGGCACCGGACGCGTGCGCGGCGAGCGCGTCGAGGTAGGGGACGTCGAGCTCCGCCGCGATCCCCGCGAGCTCGTCGGTGGCCGCCCGAGCCGGCCCGACGTCTCCGGCCGCGAGCATGATCTCGACGGCGCCCGGGAGCAGTCGAACTCTGGAGATCGGGTCCTCTGCCTCGTCGAGCGCCCGGCGGATGGCCGGCAACGCCTGCGCGATCCGCCCCTGAGCGAGCCTCAGCAGCGACATCCCGGGCTCGGGGGTTCGACCCGCCAGGTTTGCCCGGCGGTAGGAGTCCTCCGCGTTCTCCAGCTCACCGCGCAGCCGCTGGATCTCGGCCAGCTGGTAATAGGCGGATCCGAGCACATCCCATGTGGGCGGTCCCGCCAGCCACTGGCAAGCTCGCCGGGCGTCCTCGAGAGCGCGCGTCCACGCACCCTGCAGCTGGAAGATCTCGGAGCGATGGATCAGACAGTGGCCCCGGAACGGAACGACATCGGGTTGCGTATCGCACCAGTGGGTCAGCACCTCCGTCCACTCCCGGGCGCGACGGTGATCGAACACCTCCTGACAGAGCTCGATCACCTGGCAGTAACCGATCCCCGCCAGCATCGGGGACACCTCGTCCGCCGTGACCGAAACCATGACCTCGTCCAGCAGGGTCATGCCCTCGGCGATTCGACCCTGCGCGATCAGCGCGTAGCCGCGGCCGAGCCGCGCGAACATCATGGAATCCGGGTCTGCGAGGCGATGGGCGATCGCGGCCGCCTCAACGAAGCCCGATTCCGCCGCAGCGTCTCCACCGAACAGCTGCGGCAGGGCAGTGAGCATCAGCAGCCAGGCCTGCGCCGTCCCGTCGCGTGCGCCGTCCTCGAGGACACGGCCACCGCGGGCAACCCAACCCATCGCAGGCGCAAGGTCGCCGCGAAAGAAGAGTCCGAGCGCGTGCCAGAACGCACAGAGCGCCGCGCGCTCCACGTCCCCGCGGCGCACCCATGCCTGGTGCGCGGCGATCCAGGCTGCCTCGCAGTCGGCGTCTTTCGCGAGCATGTAGGCCGCGATGGCCAGTCGCTCGAGATCCTCCGGGTCCAGCGGCCGCTCGCGATGAGCCGCCGACAGCTTGTCGAACGCTTCACCCCACTTCCGATGGGCGAACGAGCCGCGCGCTCGCTCTACGAGGTCGACCGGGACCATCGGTGCACCATAGCGAGGCGGGGGACCGCGGCCAAGCGAGTGGCCCTGATCCGAGCGTATTCAAACCTCGCGGTTCAGCACGAAGCAGCACGGCTCCACGCTGTCGCCTTTGATCGCCACGGTCCCGGCTAACGCCGACTTCACCTCGGGTAGACGTTGCCGAGCTCGACGAGATGCCATGTCTGGCTCGTGCGGACGAAGTGCGTGGCCGAGACCTCCCATCCGACACGCGCCAGTTCGCTCGCGGACTTCCGGGACGGTCAGCGGTCCGATCTCGCCCTCGTCCGGGTGGGAGAACCACAGGCGACCGGGCTCGACCTGGAGATGGTGACCACGTCGTAGTCGATGTCTCGCTCTTCGATGACCGGACCAAGTGGCTGGCTCTCCGTGAGCTCGTACAGCATCGAGGAGAGCCGGTCGGCCTTGGGAAGGTTCTCCGTTGCCGCGACGGCTGCTTCCCTAGCGCTTTCGAGAGCTCGACCCGACGCGTAGCCCTTCGACTCCATCCAGTCGAGCAGCTCCCGGACGACCGGACCGGCGGATTCGGCGATCTCCGGCCCTCCCAGGACCTTGCGGATGATGAACCAGTCGAGGAACGGCCCAACCATGCCGAGGATCCGTTTCGGGCCGAAGGTGCGGCTGAACGAGTTGGCCTCCTCGTCAGCCTCCCATCGGAGCTGGCACATCTCCGCTTCGTCCGGGGTCAGGGAGTCGTGGGCGTAGGAGTCCATGCAGCTCTCGAGCAACTCGACGATCGAGCGCCGTGCCGTGTACGGACGCTTCTTTGTGGACTGGTCCCGCTCGGCCAAGAACTCCGCCAGGACCTCGCTGATTGTGGGTCGTGCAACCAAGGCGGGAACCTCAGTCCGCCTCGAAGAGGCTTCGGGGGAGCTCCGACTGTCGGATGATCGACTGGAGGGTGCCGATCCGGAGTCCACGTGGTCGGGGACCGGGACCGTGCGTGTTCGGCCCTCCTCTCGCTTCTGCATCACCACATGGCTGCCGCGTCGGCGGACCTCCACGAACCCGTGTTCGGCGAGGATGCGACACGCCTCACGCCGGACAGGCGGCGGAGCCTACCCAAGGACGACGTCGAGGCCGGTCACATAGACCTCGGAATGGAAGCGCTCCTCGATCTCCTCGGGCGAGGCCGTCTCCATGAACAGGGCCAGCGCCTCCTGGAGGTTGGCTCGGGCCTGCTCGATGGTGTCGCCCTGGCTCGCGATGTCGAGCTCGGGGCAGAGGGCGACGTATCCGTCGCCTTCCCGCTCGATCACGGCCGTGACCCGCTCCACCCGCTTCATGGAGGCCGAGTATCCCACCACGAATCGACCCTGTCGCGGCGGCCAGGTTTGAACGAGAACGATTCGGTCTCGCCGGTCGAGCAAGCCGGAAATGGCTTGGGACCTGCACGAATGCACGATCACGCGGTGCGAGTGGCCCTGATCGGAGCGTATTCAAACCTCGACGTCCAGCGTGACGCAGCAGGGCTCCACGCTGTCGCCTTTGGTCGACAGTGACCCGCTCGGCTGTGCGCTTCGGGGGCGGACGCCTTATCGAGGCCCCAGGAGCAGGTAGGTGTGCATCGGGCCCTTGCCCTTGACCTCGATCAGGCCGCGATCCTCGAATCGGTACGTAGCGACGAGGCGGTCCCTCGCGCGCTCGGAGACGTGGATCGCCCCAGCCTGACCGTGTGATTCCATCCGGCTGGCCGTGTTTACGGTGTCCCCCCAGAGGTCGTAGATGAACTTGCGCCGGCCGATGACGCCTGCGACCACGGGTCCGATGTCTATCCCGATCCGTAGCGCGACACCGTCCCGACCGCGCACGGCCTCCAGCATGTCGAGCGCCATCGCGGCGAGATCGCTCTCGTGAGCGCCCCGGTGGTCGAGAAGCCCGGACGCCACCATGTACGCATCTCCGATCGTCTTGATCTTCTCGAGGCCGTGCTTGTCGGCGAGCGCGTCGAACTCCGTGAAGATGTCGTTGAGTAACCGCACGAGGTCCTCCGGCCCCATGGAGGCGGACAGGGGGGTGAACCCGGCGATGTCGGCAAACAGGACCCCGACCTCCGGCGCCGCGTCGGCGATCACCGACTCGCCGGCCTTCAGCCGCTCGGCGATGGGCCCGGGAAGCACGTTGAGCAGCAAACGCTCGGAGCGGTCGCGCTCATGGGCGAGCATCACATACGCCCGATCCCGCTCCCCGACGAAGTAGTGCAGGAGGAGGTAGCACGTTCCCGTGACCCCGAGGACGTTCAGCACGAAGAACGTGACGCCGACCCAGTGGGGAATCTGCCCGGCCGGATCCGGGAGCAATGGATCCAAGACGCCCGCCAGGGTGATCACGCCCACGAACACGACGGACCAACGGAGGGCTTCCTTCCGCTCCGAGAACAGCAGCGCTCCGAGCGGGGCGGTGAACGACCACAGAATCACCCCGCTCGAGTTCACGAATCCGCCCAGGCTGAGCTGCAGGGCGAACGGAAGGATCAGGCTCAGCCCAAGCTCGGAAGCTCGAAAGAACCGATAGCGCCGGGTCCGCGAGAAGATCGCCAGGTTGACGATCGAGACGATCTGATACGCGAACGGGATCGCCGCGGAGAGGTACAGGCCCAGGGCCCAATAGCTGATGACCCACACAACCGCGAGACAGGTGATGACGCCCGCGGACAGCACGAGGGTCTGCTTGCGGAGCGCCTCGTCCGGCGGGTCGGTGGGGTCCGCCCCGATCTCGACGAAGCGTCTCAGCAGGCCGCGTCGCGCCGGGTTGGTGGTCGTCATGATCGAAGCAAACGCTTTCGGGTCATCGAACGCAATCAGTCGCGCGCACCCGAACGGATGGATCACGAAGCACTGGGAGACGGTCTACACGACCAGGGACGCCACTTCGGTCGCTGGTTCGAGCGTCGACGTCACTCAGCTCCACCAACATGGTCGGAAGTGTGTCGCGGATCAGGCGGAGCCAGCGTCACCCATCAGGTGAAGCCGTGTCACCCATCAGCCGGAGCCGACGTGTCACGCATCAGGCGGAACCAAACAGGGAACGAGTGGGCCGTGGAGGATTCGAACCTCCGACACATGGGTTAAAAGCCCACTGCTCTGACCAGGCTGAGCTAACGGCCCCCCGCTAAGGGTACCGGCGCAGGCACAGCGGGAGGCGGACCCGTGGCGCGCTCACTTCGCGCCGTCGCCCGCCGCCTGGCGGCGCTTGAACCAACCGCGGCCGACGCCGAGGCCGAAGATCGTCAGGGCGATGCCCGTGCCCCACTGCCAGTTGTCGCTCAGGAACCTGGCCAGGCGGCTGCCGAACGAGACCGAGACCTCGATCTCGCGGTCGAACACGCCGATGTCGCGCGCGGCGCTCTCGCCCTCGGCGCTGACGGTCGCCGTCGCCCGCAGGTACAGCACCAGCTCACCCGACCGCTGGGGGCGCACCGACCACCGCCAGGTCGTGAACCCTGTCTCCGCCACGAACTGCGACTCTTCGCTCAACGGCTGGATGGCGAAGTCGGCGGCGTCCGCGGTCAGGACCATCTTCATCTGGCGCGAAACGTCGATCGGCTCCTCCTCGACCGGGCCGCCGCCCTCGTCGAGTCCGCTGGTGATCGGGCTCGCCTCGACCCGGGAGATCCGGGCGGTCACGGTGGAGGGTTCCTCGAGCTCCATGTCCTGGGGGACCTGGAAGACCACCTGGCCGCGGTCCAGGCTGCTCAGCTCGGCCTCCAGGGGGTCGACCCCGCCGCCGGTCGGCTCGTCGGTCGGGGTCGGCGGCGGCGGCTGCGTCGTCGACGTCGGGGGCGGCGTCTCGCCGCCGACGCAGCCCGCGAGGAACGCGGCCGCGCACCCGAGGACCATCCACAGCCGGCGCATCATCGGTTGCGCAGGTCGCGGCGGTAGCCGTTGGTGATCGGCAGGCGTCGGTCGCGGCCGAACGCCTTCGGCGTGATCTTCACGCCCGGTGGCGCCTGCCGGCGCTTGTACTCCGAGCCGTCCACCAGGCGAACGACGCGCGCCACCAGATCGGCGTCCTGCCCCTCGGCGACGAGGTCCTCGGGGGAGCGCTCGCCCTCGATGTAGCCCTCGAGGATCGGGTCCAGGACGTCGTACGGCGGGAGCGAGTCCGTGTCCAGCTGGCCGGGCCGGAGCTCCGCCGAGGGCGGCTTGTCGATGACGGCTCGGGGGATCGGCCCCTCGCCCGGGCCCTGCGCGTTGCGCCACCGCGCCAGCTCGAACACGAGGGTCTTCGGCACGTCCTTATTCGGCGCGAACCCGCCGGCCAGGTCGCCGTACAACGTCGTGTTCCCGGTGGCCATCTCGGAATTGTTCCCGGTCGGGAGGACCAGCGCACCGAACTTGTTCGACACGGCCATGAGCAGGTTGCCGCGGGCGCGGGCCTGGAGGTTCTCCTCGGCCACGTTCGGCTCGGTCCCGGCGAACACCTCGGCGAGGGCGTCGAGGTGCGCGCGCACGATCTCCTCGATCGGGATCCGGTCGATGCGGATGCCCAGGCGCCGGGCGAGCTCGTCGGCGTCGGTCAGGCTTCCCTCGGAGGAGTACGCCGAGGGCATCGACAGGCCTCGCACGCTCGCCGCGCCGAGGGCGTCGGCCGCCAGGACGGCGACGAGGGAGGAGTCGATGCCGCCCGACAGGCCGATGGCCACCTCGGAAAACCCGTTCTTCAGGACGTAGTCGCGCAGGCCCAGGACGAGGGCGCGGTACACCTCCTCGACGGGGCCGGGCCACGCGGCGCGCTCTGTCGCGGGCAGCGGTGGCTTGTCCTCGCCCGGGCCGAGGACGTCGACGACCAGCAGGTCTTCCTCGAACACGTTCGCGCGCCACGCCACGTCGCCGCCGGGGTCCACGACCAGGCTGCCGCCGTCGAACACGAGCTCGTCCTGGCCGCCGACGGCGTTCACGTAGACGATCCAGGCCCCGGTCTCGCGGGCCCGGGCGCGGCAGATCTGGACGCGGTCCTCGGCCTTGCCCCGGTGGTACGGCGAGGCGTTCAGGTTCGGGACGACGCGCACCTTGCCGGCGTAGGCGTCGAACGGCGGGCCCGAGCGCCACGCGTCCTCGCAGATCGAGATCCCGATCGAGGAGTCGGCCAGGCGGAGCGAGCAGGGAGCGTCGCCGGGGACGAAGTAGCGGGCCTCGTCGAAGACGCCGTAGTTGGGCAGCTTGTGCTTGTGGTAGCGGGCGATGACCTCGCCCGACCAGACAACCGCCGCGGCGTTGTGGAGCCCCCGCTCGGAGCGGTCGACGAACCCGATCAGCAGGGCGGGGCCCTGGTCCCACCGCCGGCTCAGGTCGGCGAGCGCCTCGAGGTTGTCGGTGACGAAGGCCGAGCGAAACAGCAGGTCCTCCGGCGGGTAGCCGGTGATCGCGAGCTCCGGGTAGACCACCAGGTCCGCGCCGGCGCCGGCGGCGTCCTTGGCGGCGACCAGGATCCGCTCGACGTTGCCGTCGAGGTCCCCGACCGTGGTGTTGATCTGCGCGAGCGCGATCCGCATGACAGATCAAGCGTAGCGCGGCGATACTTCGCGGCGATGGGCGCGACGCTCGTGATCGGCTCGCAGTACTACGGATTTCCCGGTGTGGGCTTCGGCGGCTACGTCGCCGGACGGCTGGCCGAGCTCGTGGGCGGGGCCGCCCAGGTGACGCTCCGCTCGCCGCCGCCGCTCGAACGGGCGCTGGCGGTCGAGGACGGCGACGGGCGCCTCCGGCTTCTGGACGGAGACACGCTCGTGGCGGAGGCGGTCCCCGGGGGCCCGGACGTCGAGGTGCCCGAGCCGGTCTCCTTCGACGAGGCGACGGCCGCCTCGCCGGGCTTCGTCGGCTTCCGCAGGCATCCGTTTCCGATGTGCTTCTGCTGCGGAACCGCCCGCCGCGAGGGGGAGGGACTGCACGTGTTCCCCGGCGGGCTGCCCGGAGGCGGCGGGGTCGCGGCGCCGTGGATCCCGCATCCGAACTTCGCGGGCCCGGACGGAACGGTCCGGCCCGAGTTCGTGTGGTCGGCCCTCGACTGCCCGACGTACTTCGGGGTGTTGGACGGCGGCGACCGGGTGCCGGGCGTGGAGGGCGACGGCGACGGCAACCTGGCGCTCACGACGGGGCGCATCCACACCGCCGTGCTCGGGCCGGTCGTCGCCGGTGAGCGCCACGTGGTGATGGGCTGGCCGGTCTCGATCGACGGGCGCAAGCACCTC
Organism: Actinomycetota bacterium; assembly: GCA_040904285.1. Classification (GTDB taxonomy): domain Bacteria; phylum Actinomycetota; class UBA4738; order UBA4738; family JBBDTT01; genus JBBDTT01. Next base: position 5,787 of record JBBDTT010000202.1, on the reverse strand, counting down.
GGTGGCGCGGGGGTGTTCACCGAGGGCGGCGAGCTCCGCGCCGTCTCGGTCGCGACGTGGTTGCCGTTGCCGAAGCCGGCTGCGCCCGGCCCCTGACCGGCCGCCCGCTCACCCGGCCGAGGCCACGAACAGCTCCCACTCGCCGGGGATCCCGCGCAGGCCGACCGACCCAAGGGAGCGGAACGACAGGTCGGTTCCGGTGGACAGGTCGCGCACGGTCCGGGTGACCACGACGTCCCCGTCGCCGGCCCGCGACAGCGCGCGGGAGGCGATGTGGACGCCGATCCCGCCCACGTCGTCCTCGCGGATCTCGATCTCGCCGGTGTGCACCGCGGAGCGGATGGCCAGTCCCAGGTCGCCGAGGGCGGCGGTGAGCCCGAAGGCGCAGCGCAGGGCGCGGGTCGGTGCGTCGAAGGTGGCGAGGATGCCGTCGCCCAGCGCCTTCACGAACCGCCCGTGGAAGCGCTCGACCTCGGCGCGCGCCGTCCGATCGTGCCGGTCCAGGAGCAGCCGCCATTGCTCGTCACCCATGGCCGCGGCCCGCTCGGTGGAGGCGACGATGTCGGTGAACAGCACCGTCGCCAGGACCCGGTCGGGGTTCTGCGCCGCCTGCCAGGACTGCATCTGCTCTCGCGTCCACGAGAACGTCTCGACGTACTCGCTGGTGGGGGCGCGGTCCGCCGGCCGGTACGTGAGGACGGTGACCCCGGACTCGAACGTCCGCGAGTCGGCGAGCTCCAGGTGCGCGACCTGCCGGGCATCCCGGAACAGCCGCTTGCCGCTGCCCAGCACGACCGGGAACACCATGATCCGGAACTCGTCGATCAGGTCGTGCTTCAGGAGCTCGTTGAACAACTCGGCGCTGCCGTACAGGAAGATGTCGCCCCCCGGCTGCCGCTTGAGGTCCGCGATCCCCTCGGCCACGTCGCCGGAGATGACCGTGGTGTTCTGCCAGGACGGGTCCCGGAGGCTCCGGGAGACGACGTACTTCGGGATCGAGTTCATGCGATCCGAGAAGCCCTCGTCCTTCGGCGCGGTGGGCCAGAACGCCGCGAAGATCTCGTACGTCACCCGGCCCAGCAGGATGGCGCCTGCGTCGAACACCTCGTCGATCTTGTACTGCTGCTGATCCGGACGGGCGTACTGCAGCGCCCATTGGTTCTTCCCGTCGGGGTGCGGGTCGTGGCCGGGCGCCTGCATGACGCCGTCGAGCGTGACGAAGTGCGAGGTGATCAGCCGGCGCGCCGGTTCCTCGGCCGTCACCCCGCGAAGAACTCCTCGAGCACCGGCGCGATCGCGTCGGCGGCGATGTCGTGGGCCTGCCCCTCGATCACCTGCGTGCGGCCGTTGGGGAGGGCCTCCGCGAGCGCGTCCGCCGTCTCGTGCATGAACGGGAAGCTGCCGCCACCGGTGAGCACGAGGGTCGGCGCCCGGACCAGGCCCGCCCGGTCCACGGGGACCGAGTAGTCGCCCATGATCATGGCGTCGTAGGCGAGGGTGTGCGCGAGGGCCTCCGTCGCCGGCCACCACGGCTGGCTCCGCGCCTGCGCCACGAACTCGTCGGGAAGGCCGACGACCTTCGACATGAAGAACTCGACGGCGGCGTCGCGGCGGCCCGCCTCCACCAGTGTGGAGAACGTCCGGGCCGTGTCGGCCGGCGGCCGCTTGCCGGGATCGAGGATGAACGGCGGCTCCCACAGCGCGAGGCGATCGATCGCGATCCCGGACGCGGCGGCCTCCAGGACCAGCGCGGCGCCGGAGGACGAACCGTAGACGCGGGCCGAGCCTCTGGCGGCCGCGATGACCGCGTCGAGATCCTCGACCTCGCGCTGCACGGAGTAGGGCGGGGTGTCGCCGCTCGGGCCTCGTCCGCGCCGGTCGTAGTTGAAGACGGTGAACCGGGCGGCGAGCAGATCGGCGACCGGCGCGTTCGACGACCGGTCCACCGAGCCCCCGCTCACCAGGATCACGGGCGGGCCCTCACCGAGCCGGTCGAACCCGATCTTCGTCCCGTCGGCCGACCTCACGAAGTCCACGTGCTACCTCCTTGGGTGCGACGGCTCAGAGCAGCGGCAGGTAGCGGTCGAGCTCGAAGGGCGTGACGTAGGACTTGTACTCGTCCCACTCCTCGCGCTTGTTGCGCAGGAGGTAGTCCGTGACGTGCTCGCCGAGGGCCTCGCGCAGGACCTCGCTGCGCTCGGCGGCGCGGATCGCGTCGTACAGGTCCTCGGGCAGCGACTCGATGCCGGCGGCCCGGCGCTCGTCCTCGGACATCTCGTAGATGTTGTTGCTGGCCTCGGCGGGGAGCTCGTACTCCTCCTCGACACCCTTCAGCCCGGCGGCGAGCATCGCCGAGAACGCGAGGTAGGGGTTGCACGCCGGGTCGGGCGAGCGGAACTCGATCCGCGTCGACCCCTCCTTCCCGGGCTTGTACATGGGGACCCGGACCAGCGCGCTGCGGTTGCGACGGGCCCAGCAGATGTAGACGGGGGCCTCGAACCCGGGCACCAGTCGCTTGTAGGAGTTCACCCACTGGTTCGTCACCAGGGTGATCTCGCGGGCGTGCTTCAGCAGGCCGGCGATGTAGCCCTTCGCGGTCTTGGACAGGTGGTACTCGTCGGTGGCGTCGAAGAACGCGTTGCGGTCGCCCTCGAACAGCGACTGGTGCGTGTGCATGCCCGAGCCGTTCACGGTGCTCACCGGCTTGGGCATGAACGTGGCGTAGACCCCGAACTCCTGGGCCGCCTCCTTCACCGTCAGGCGGTACGTCATCACGTTGTCGGCCATCGACAGCGCGTCGGTGTAGCGGAGGTCGATCTCGTGCTGGCTCGGGGCGACCTCGTGGTGGACGTACTCGACCGGGATGCCCATCGACTCGAGGTAGAGGACGGTGCGCTTGCGGTAGTCGGTCGCCACGTCGAGGGGCGTCAGGTCGAAGTAGCCGCCGTGGTCGAGGAACTCCGTGGACTCGGAATCGCGGAAGTAGAAGTACTCGAGCTCCGGGCCGACGAAGAACGTGAACCCGAGGTCGGCCGCCTTCTTCAGCTGCCGCTTCAGGACGAAGCGGGGGTCGCCGTCGAAGGGCTCGCCGTCGGGGTTGTAGATGTCGCAGAACATCCGCGCGACCTGGGCCTCGGACTTCCACGGGATGATCTGGAACGTCGAGGGGTCGGGCTTCGCTACCATGTCGGATTCCTGGATTCGGCTGAAGCCCTCGATCGAGGAGCCGTCGAAGCCCATGCCCTCGAGGAACGCGCCCTCGAGCTCCTGCGGCGTGATCGCGAACGACTTCAGGAACCCGAGCACGTCCGTGAACCACAGCCGGATGAACTTGATGCCGCGCTCCTCGACGGTGCGCAGGACGTACTCGGCCTCGTTGGTGAGCGTCATCGCACGGCCCTCCTCGACTCCGAGCCTAGCGGCCCGCTGTATCGGCCGTGTTACCGCTCGGTTAATTCGAGGGCGACGCCGTGCAGCCAGGATCGCGGACTGGTTCGGTGCCGAGGCTGGCGAGATCGATCCGGATGACCTCATAGCTCTGGTCGATGGTGATCCACGCCGCCCCCTCACCGACCCCCACGCCGACTGCCGGCCCCCCGATACCTGTGTCGATGTAGCGCGCCCTGCCCATGGGCACGACACGAACCACCTCGCTCCGAGCGTCGGAGGGATCCAGGCGGATCAGCTCGACGCATCGAACTCCTGCCACCGGCCGGGCGAACCACACGGCGCCCTCACCCGCGGCGAACCATCCGAACCCGATGTCCGGGGCGACATCCGTGACCTTGCCCGTTGCCGGATCGATCCGGGCGATTGCGTGATGGCTCCCGTAGAAACCGCTCCCGGTACCGACGATCACCCAGACGGCTCCCTCACCCACGGTCAGTTTTTGGCCGCCAAAACGGAAGCGTGGATGGAGCCGAGGGAGGGCGGTGACCTCCTCGGTCACCGGATCCAGGCTGGTCAGCTCGCCGTTGGAGCGGCCGACCGAACCAAGGCCCCACACCGCGCCCTCACCGACCGCTAAGCCCGAGCAGCAGGCCCAGTCGCCGATCTTCGCCACGACACGGTTCGACCCCGGATCGATCCTGATGAGGAAACCATCGATGTAGTCCCGCTCCATCAACCAGAGTGATCCCGCCCCGTACGTGATGCCGAAGATCGAGCCCTCGATCGGAATCTCGGCGGTGACTTCCAGCGTGGCGGGATCGATCCGCAGAATCAGTGCCCTGCTGCACCTTTCTGCGTCTGGATTGGCGCAGGTCGCCGTCCACACGGAGCCGTCTCCCACTGCGACATATCCGGCCTCACCGGCGGCCGTGACCCGAACGATCGCGCCCGTTGTCCCGTCGATCCGGGCGAGGGCCATCCTGCCGGGCCCTCCGTCCTGCAGGATGATCCACGCCGCCCCGAACCCGACCGCGATCGGCCGGGTGGGTCGCCCGCCTACGTCGAAGCGGGATACGGCGGGGAGGGCGGCGAGTTCGTGGTCTGGTGAGCGCAGCTGGATCCGAACGAGTTCGCCCTCGGTGTAGTTCGAGAACCAGAGTGTTCCTCCGCCGATCGCGGAGAAGAGCGGGTGCGGACCGAAGGTCTTGGGCACGAACTCGGGGAGCCCGAGGCTGCCCGGGATGGTCGTCGGAGGGCCAACCTCGCCGGTTCGCGGGTCGATCCGCCCGAAGGTGATGTCGTTCTCTTCCGTGCGGGACCCAACCCACACCGAGCCGTCGCCAGCCGCGAGCATCCGGCCAGAGCCCGCATCGATCACGTCCCCCACCCGATTGGTGGAGGGGTCGATTTTCCACACCCTGCCGTCGCAGCTCGTGATCCATACCGAGCCCTCGCCCGCGGCGATCGAGCCGAAGTGAGTGCAGGGCTCAAGCTCTTCGATCGTGGCCTGGATCCCCCCTCCGCTCGGGTCCACACGATCCACCGCTCCCTCGCGCGCCGACCAAACCGACCCGAAGCCGCCCGCGAAGAGGAGGCTTCGGCAGCAATCGATGTGTCGCTCGACGACGCCATCGCGGACAACGGCGAGCCCGTCGGCGGTCAAGACCGCCACCGCGTCGCCGACGGCCGCGATGGACGTGGGGGAAGAGGCGGGACCGACGTCCACTCGCCCCGATTCGGCGCCCTGTGGATCGAGCTCGACAAGCGCCGCGTCGGCACAGCTTTCTGGACCTGATGGCTCCGGCGTCTGGCACGCCAGAGCCCATGCGGAGTCACCGGAGGCGCCCACGCCCATCACCTTCCCGCGGAGCTCGATCTGTCGGGCCTGACCCGTTGCCCGATCGACTCGGAACAGCCCGTCGTCTCGCCCGCCGACGCCCACCGGTCCAGCGATCGTCCAAGCGGCATGCTCGTTCGCGGCGATCAGCTGGGGTGGAACACCCAAGGGGATGCGGGTGATCGGCCCAACCTCGCTCAACGCGGCCGGCGACCGCTCCCGGTCGAGGGGCCGCAGTGCGAACAGCGCCCAGGCCGATGCCGCCAGGACGACCAGCGCGGTCACTCCCGCCGTGATCCGACGCCCGACCTGCCGGCGTCGGCCTCGCGCGACCAGGCGGTCCGTCGGGGGATCGGTGACCGCGAACGCGTCGGCGGCGCGGGCGAGCCGTTCGCGGAGGTCAGCTTCGTTCATCGTCCACCGGTTCTTTCGTCAGGAGCTCGCGGAGGCGCGTGAAGCCCTGGGAGGTCAGAGCGCGGACGGTGCCGGGGCGCTTGCGGAGCGCCGACGCGGTGTCCTCGACGGACAGGTCCGCGTAGTACCGCAGGACGATCGCGGTC
>JBBDTT010000201.1:0-17028 GCA_040904285.1 Actinomycetota bacterium | reverse complement strand
CGCGGCCGCGGATGTCGGCGATCGCGTTCTCGAACGTCTCCCGCCGCTCGACCGGCGAGGTGTAGGAGGAGCGGATGAGCGCCGCCCGGTGCCCCGAGGCCAGGCCAAGCTGGGCCAGGCGGCTCGACAGGTCGAGGGACAGCCGGCCCGAGGCGTCGCTCAGGTCGAGGTCGGAGGCCCAGGCGTCGCCGGGGGAGACCGGGCCGGGCGGGAGCACAGGCCGCAGGCGCGGGAGCAGGCGATCGAGTCCCACCGGGACCAGCACCTCGGACGGCGCCCCGCTCGCCGACTCCACCTCGACCACGCTGCCGTCGGAGCTCAGCCGGACCACGAACTCCTGCGGCCGGCCGGGCGCGGCGGGGCGCCCGTCGACGGACAGCGAGATGGGCTCGAGCGTGATGCGGGCCCGGGCCCTTCCGCCGCCGAGGTCCTCGGTGATGGTCTGCCGGGAGCGGAAGGACGCCACCAGTCGCTGTTCGGTCGGGGCGTCCTGGAGCGTCCGCCGCACGCGGGCGTCGAGCCGCACCGAGTAGTCGAGGGTTCGGCCGGGCTCCAGGCCGTAGCGAAGCGGGATCCGGTCCGAGGTGCAGGCCGCCGCCGCGAGCAGCGCGAGCGACGCGGCCACGGCGCTGCGACGGAGGCCCACGCGGACGAGTGTAGCGACGTGGGTACCATGCGCTGCGTGGGCGAGATGGCGTCGGTGCAGGGGCGGCTCGACCGAGCGGCGGTGTTCCTCGACTTCGACGGGACCCTCGCCGAGATCGTCCGGCGCCCCGAGCTGGCCCGAGCCGTGGAGGGAGCCCGCGAAGCGCTGGAGACCCTGGCTCGCCGGGCCGCGCTGGTGGCGATCGTGACGGGACGCCCGGCCCTGGACGTCCGGTCGCTGATCGACGTCGACGCCGTAGAGGTCCACGGTCTCTACGGGATGGAGGGCGATACCGACCCGGCCACCGGGGCCCTGGTGGAGACGATCCTCCCGCTCGCCGAGGCCGCCGCCGCCGAGTTCCCCGGCGCGTGGGTGGAGCGCAAGGGCCTCTCGGCCGCCGTGCACGTCCGCGAGACCGAGGACCCCGACCGGGCCGAGGCCGAGCTCGGCCACAGGCTGCGGACTCTGGCCGGCGACTTCGGCCTGCAGCTGGTGACCGGCAAGCGCGTCATCGAGCTCGCCGCGGGCCGGCCGTCGAAGGGCGCGCTGGTCGAGCGGCTGGTGGCGGAGCGAGGCGCCGAGGCCGCCCTGTTCGCGGGCGACGACCTGGCCGACCTCGACGCGTTCGACGCGCTCGACCGCCTGGCCGCCGCCGGGCTGGGGACGGTCCGCGTCGCGGTTCGCGGCGCGGAGACCCCGCCGGACCTGCTCGAGCGGGCCGACGTGGTGGTGGAGGGCCCGGCCGGCCTGTTGGCCCTGCTCCGGGACCTGGCGGCCTAGAGCGCCCGCGCTCGATCTGGCTGGGCTACGCTCGGGCGGTGGATGTCCCCGAGACCCGCTACGCGAACGTCGGCGACTCGGAGGTCGCCTTCCAGGTCTTCGGGGAGGGACCGGACCTGGTAGTCACGCTCGGCCTGGCCGTGAGTCACATCGATCACCTCTGGGAGCAGCCCGACTTCGAACGGCTGCTCCGGCGGCTCGGATCGTTCAGCCGCGTGGCGATCTTCGACCGCCGGGGCATGGGGGCGTCCGGACGGCTCGGCGGCGACACCGATCCAACCTGGGAGCACTGGATGGACGACGTGAACGCGGTGATCGCCGCCGCGGGCATGGACCGGCCGTCGCTGATGGCCGCCAACGACGCGGGCGCCATGGCCATGCTGTTCGCCGCGACCCATCCGCAGCGGATCTCGTCCCTGGTCCTCACGTGCGCCTGCGCGCGCATCACGACCGCGTCCGACTATCCGTTCGGCGTTCCGCCCGAGCAGATGGACGCGTTCGCCGCGATGATCGGTGAGCACTGGGGTCGCGAGGCGGGACAGATGACGGAGTGGTTCGCGGCCGATCGTGCCGGCGACCCGGGATTCCGCAAGTGGTTCGCGCGCCTCCAGCGCGCCGCCATGACCCCGGGCCAGGTGTCCGAGATCTATCCCGTCGTGCTCGGCATCGACGCGCGCGAGGCGCTCGAGCTGATCCAGGCCCCGACGCTGGTGGCGTACGTGCCCGGCGATCAGATGGTCCCGCCGCAGCACGCCGTCTACATCGCCGAGCACGTCGCCGGCGCGAAGCTGTTGCCGCTGGACGGCGTCAGCGGGCTCGGCTGGCTCAGGCAGCAGGACACCTACCTCTCGGCCATCGAGGAGCACGTCACCGGGCGGCTCGGCCCGGTGGAACCCGATCGGGTGCTGGCGACCGTCCTGTTCACCGACATCGTCGGCTCGACCGAGCGGGCGGCCGAGCTCGGCGACCGCCGGTGGCGGGAGCTCCTGGACCGCCACGACGAGATGGCCGGACGCGCCGTCGACCAGTTCGGCGGGCGGCTGGTGAAGTCCACCGGCGACGGCATCCTCGCGACGTTCGACGGCCCCGCGCGGGCCGTCCGCGCCGCGGCGAGCCTGGGGGAGCAGCTGAAGGTCGCCGGCGTGAGCATCCGGAGCGGGCTCCACGCCGGCGAGGTGGAACTGCGCGGCGCCGACGTCGGCGGGATGGCCATCCACATCGCCGCCCGGGTGATGTCGCTGGCGCAGCCCGGAGAGATCCTGGTCAGCGCGATGGTGAAGGGGCTCGTCGCCGGCTCCGGCCTCGCCTTCGAGGACCGGGGGATCCACACGCTGAAGGGCGTCCCCGACGAGTGGGCGATCCACGCGGTCGCCGGAGCGGCCTGACCTACCCCTCCGAGAGGGCCTGCAGCTGGCGCTCCGCCCACGCCCGGGGCGGGCGGGCCTCGATGGTGCGGCGGAGCCCCCGGGCCCGTTTCCTGCGCTCCGCCGCCGGCATCTCGAGCGCTTGGTGCAGCGCCGCGGCCGTCTCCTCGAGGTCGAAGGGGTTCACCCCCAGCGCGTGCCGTCCGAGCTCGTCGAACGCGCCCGCGCGCCGGGACAGGACCAGGACGCCGTCGCGCTCGTTCACCGCAGGACCCTCCTTGGCCACCAGGTTCAGGCCGTCCGCCACCGGGTTCACGAGCAGCACGTCGTAGTCGACGAAGCCGGCCAGCACCTCCTCGAAGTCGTCGCGCACGACCAGTTCGAGGGGCGTCCAGTTCGCCGCGGTGAACCGTTCGTTCACCCGGTCGGCGGCCGCCCGGCAGGCCTCGGCGTACGCCGCGTACTCCGGGAGCGCCTCTCGGGAGGGGTACACGTGGGCCAGGAACCGGACCCGTCCCCGCCACTCGGGCCGGGTCTCGAGCAGGCGCTCGTACGCGGCGAACCCCCGGACGATGTTCTTGGAGAGCTCCATGCGATCGGCCCGGAAGATCAGCCGCTCCTCGCCGTGGCGATGGCCGTCGAGGCGCTCGCGTATCTCCGGGCTCGCGGCGCGCTCGCGTAGGGAGGCTCCGTCGATCGAGATCGGGTTGGCCTCCACGCGCACGGTCCGTCCGTCCACGGCGACCGTCCCGCGGCGGGCGTCGACCCGAACCCCCGGCAGCCCGCGGCACGCGTCGAGGAACGCGCGGGCCCAGGCGGCGGCGTGGAAGCCGACCAGGTCCGCACCGAGCATCCCCCGCAGGAGCGCCTCGCGCATGGCGTCGGGCAGGATCCCCAGGTAGGCGGGCTCGGCGAAGGGGATGTGCGAGAAGTAGGCCACGCGCGCCCCAGGGCGGCGCTCGCGGAGCAGCTCGGGCACCAGGCACAGGTGGTAGTCCTGGACCAGGAAGGCGGGGTCGGCGCGGGCCGCCTCCTCGACGTGGGCGCGGGCGAACGCCCGGTTCACCTCGCGATACGCGGCCCAGGCCCGGGCGGTCCCCTCGCCGAACGCGGGCGCGGTGGGCACGTCCCACAACCGGTGGTGGCAGAACCACAGCACGCGGTTGGCCAGGCCGTTGTAGAACCCGTCGAACGTCTCCGGGTCGACGGCGACGAACCGCACCCGGGGGCCGTCCTCGGTCTCCATCGGACCCGCCGCGGCGGCGTCGCGCTCCCACGGCGACATGGCGCTCGCCACCCACGTGCCGCCGACGTCCTGGAGAAGGTCGGTGAGGGCCGCGGCGAGCCCGCCGGCGGACCGATCGAGCGTGGGGGTGACGCCCGCGTCCGTCCGCAGCCGGGGTCCACGGTTCGAGGCGACCAGCAGCGGGCGGTCGGGCCCGGGGGACGGGGGGGTCACTGCAGCGAGGCGATCAGGCGCAGGTAGTCCTCGAGCTCGCGCAGGGTGAGGAAACGGTCCCGGACCCGATCCCGGGCCGTCCGGCCCAGCTGCGCCCCCAGGTCGGGATCGTGCAGGAGCTCGACCAGACGCTTGGCGCATCCCTCGACGGAGTCGACCAGGTAGCCGCTCACGCCGTCCTCGATCTGGAGCGTGATGCCGCCGACCGCCCCGCCGATGACGGGCTTCTCCTTCCACATGGCCTCGGAGACGACCAGACCGAACCCTTCCCGGAGGGACTTCTGGATCACCACGCGGGAGGCGCGCTGGAACGCGTTCACCTGGAGGCTCCCCACCTCCTGGAGGTTCGTGAGCAGGTGCACGTCGGGGTCGCCGTCGGCGGCGTCCTCGGTCACATGGAGGTAGTGCCATCCCTCGGGGTCGTCGGACGCCATCGAGGCGATCATCACGAGCTGCAGCCCGCGGATCTCCTCCTTGGCCATGCGGTAGGCCTGGATCACACCGACGGGGTCCTTCCAGGGGTCGAACCTGGACACCTGGGACACGATGGGACGATCGGCGTCCACGTCGTAGCTGCGGACGACGTCCCAGACGGTCCCCTCGTCGAGCGGCGCGTTCTTGGGCGACAGCGGGTCGATCGACGGGGCGATGGTCTCGACCCGGGGACCGGCGAACCCGGACTGGACGAAGTCGGCCATGGTGAAGATCGCCGCGTCGTACTGCTCGACATGCGTCGCGAAGTAGTCCCACACGGGTCGGAACGTCCGGGACAGGTCGATGTGACACCGCCAGATCCAGGTGCCGTGCAGGCGTCCCTCCTGCTCGAGGATCGTGCGGAGGGCGGCCGGCTGGGGGTCGTGGATGAAGTACACGTCCCATTCGGAGTCCAGGTTCGCCGCGTTCGCCCGGACCCGCTCCATGTAGGTCTTCTCCATGTCGCGCGTCCACGGCACCTCGGCGCCCTGCAGACCGTTGTGGGCGGCCTTGGTGATCGCGAAGAAGTCGTCGGAGCCCTCGATCAGGTGCCACTGGGCGTCGATGCCGACGTCCTGCAGCAGGCCGATGTGCGTGAACAGCAGCTCCGCGACTCCGCCGCCGAACGAGGTGCTGTTCAGGTGGAGGAGCCGGATCCCCTTGAGGGGCCGGGCGACCTCCAGGAAGCGCTCGACCGCCTCGTCGCCGGCGGCCTCTCGATACGCGTCGAGATGCTTGGGCGGCACCGGGACGTGCGGAAGCACGAAGCGGAGTCTACCCAGGGTCGGGAGAAGATTCGATCCGTCAGACCCGCTGCGCGACCGAGAGCCGCGACAGCGTCTCCATGCGCCGGGCGTGGAGCTCCTCGGCCGACATCCCGGAGACCCGCGTCACCGCGCCAGCAAGCTCGCGCGGGGAGAAGGGCTTGGTCACGTAGTCCGCCACGCCCGCCGCCCATCCCTGGAGCTGATCCTCCTGCTGGGCCTTGGCCGTGAGCATGATGACGGGGATCTCCGCGGTCGAGGGGCGGTGCTTGAGCTCCTTCAGCACGGTGAACCCGTCCATCCGGGGCATCATCACGTCCAGCACGATCACGTCGGGGGCCTCCGCGACGGCCTTTCGGATCCCACCCTCTCCGTCGCTCGCCTCGATGACCTCCATCCCGGACAGGGACAGGTTCACCCGGCAGAGCAGGAGCACGTCGGGCTCGTCGTCGATCACGAGGACCCGCAGATGGTGTCTTGGCTGGATCACGAGATGTGCATCGGCACGTCTGCGGTGCTCCTGAAGGGGCGTCTCGGAAGGATTTCGACGGCGACGCGACGAGCGCGGGGCTGGGCGGCCGCGCGAGCACGGAGCCCTACAATGGCCGAGGTGGAGGAGAACCGAGGCCGGGTCCTCTCGAGCCCCTTCGTGACGAGGGCCGCACGATGGGGACTCGTCGCGTGGTCCGCCATCGGCGTGGCCATCCTCGGCGGCATGGTCCTGCGCTACGTCGTCTACCCGATCCGCGTCGTATTCCCACCGCTGGTCGTGGCGCTGATCATCGTGTACCTGCTCAACCCCCTGGTCCGTCGGATGGAGCCCAGGCTGGGGCGGCTGGGGGCCTGCCTGATCACGTACCTGATCTTCATCGGGCTCGTGGTGGTCGCCCTGCGGTACGCCATCCCCGCGATCGCGAACCAGGTCGGATCGTTCGCGCAGAGCGTGCCGGACCTCCTGGAGCGGGCCCAGGCATCCGTCCAGGACTTCGCGACCCGCTTCAACCTCAACATCGACTCCGCCGACTTCTTCAGCAGCCTGACCCCGGATGCGGAGGGCGGCAGGTTCATCTCGCGGATCTTCAGCTTCACGGCGGGCGTGCTCCATGTGGCGGTGATCTTCGTGCTCGGGCCGATCCTCGCGTTCTACTTCCTGGTGGACCTCCCGAAGATCCAGCGCGGCGTCCGCGCGCTCATCCCGGCCCGGCGCCGCGCCGAGGTCGAGTCCGTGCTGGACAAGATGGGCAGGGCCCTGGGGGGCTTCTTCCGGGGGCAGCTGCTGGTGGCCCTGTTCGTCGGGCTCGCCTCGATGCTCGGGCTGTGGATCGTCGGCTTGCCCTACTACGCCGTGATCGGGCTGATCTGCGGACTGTTCAACCTGATCCCCCTGGTGGGGCCGTTCATCGCGGCCATCCCGGCCTTGTTCATCGCGTTCACCACCGACACCAGCGGCGGGCTGCTGAGCCTCGAACCGGGTGCGGCCCTCGCGTTCTGGTCCTCGGTCGTCCTGCTCTCGGTGCAGCAGATCGACAACCACATCATCAGCCCGAACATCGTGGCCAGGACCGTCAAGCTCCACCCGATCACCGTCATGCTCGGCCTGCTCCTGGGCGGCACCCTGCTGGGGCTGTGGGGCATGCTCCTGGCGGTCCCGGTGATCGCGGCGATCAAGATCCTGCTCCTGCACTACTGGGACACGCGGATGCAGTGGCCGCCCCCCGGCACCGAGCCCGAGGTGGCGGAGCCGCCTCCGCAGGCGACGGCCCCCTCCCGGACGCGGCGGCGGGCCTCCATACCCAAGACCGACCCCGACGGCGACGGCATCCCGGTCGAGCCCCGGCCCCGCCGCACGGTCCGCGAGCTGCTGCGCCGCCGGTAGCCGGCGGTTGGGCCGGGCCTTCGTTGGTAGGCTTGTTGGCCCATGACGTCCGTGATCGGCCTGCGATGTCGCGAGTGCGGCCGGCGATACCCCGCCGAGCCGTTGTCGATCTGTGAGTTCTGTTTCGGGCCCCTCGAGGTCGACTACGACTACGACCGGGCGCGCGCCGACATGACCCGGGAGGCGGTGGAGGACGGCCCGTCCAGCCTGTGGCGCTACCGGGCCCTGCTCCCGTCGCGCGAGGGGCCAACCGTCGACCTGGGCGCCGGATTCACGCCGCTGCGCCGCGCCCGGCGTCTGGGCGAGGCCCTCGGGATCGACGAGCTGTGGCTGAAGGACGACACCGTGAACCCCACCGGATCGTTCAAGGACCGGGTCGTGACCGTGGCCGTCACGGTGGCCCTCGAGTTCGGGTTCGACACGGTGGCGTGCGCCTCGACCGGGAACCTCGCGAACGCCACCGCCGCGTACGCGGCCGCGTGCGGCGTCGAGGCGTTCATCTTCATCCCGGCCGACCTGGAGCGGGCCAAGGTGGTCGCGACGGGCGCGTTCGGGGCGAACGTCGTCGCCATCAAGGGCAACTACGACGACGTGAACCGGCTGTGCTCGGAGGTGGCCGAGGCCTACCCGTGGGCCTTCGTCAACGTGAACGTGCGTCCGTACTACGCGGAGGGCTCGAAGACCCTCGGGTTCGAGGTGGCGGAACAGCTCGGGTGGGCGCTCCCCGACCACGTGGTCGTGCCGATCGCGAGCGGGGCGCTGCTCACCAAGATCCATCGCGGCTTCCGGGAGCTCGTCGAGCTGGGGCTGGTCGAGGACCGTCACGTCCGGGTCTCGGGCGCGCAGGCCACGGGGTGCTCACCGGTCTCGGCCGCGTTCAAGGAGGGCTCCGACCACGTCCGGCCGGTCAAGCCGGACACGATCGCGAAGTCGCTCGCGATCGGCAACCCGGCGGACGGCTACTACGCCATGACCACGGCGCGCGAGACGGGCGGGGCGATCGAGGACGTCAGCGACGAGGAGATCATCGACGGCATCACCCTGCTCGCGCGGACCGAGGGCCTGTTCGCGGAGACCGCGGGCGGCGTCACCATCGGCACCCTGAAGAAGCTCCGCGAGGCCGGCGTCGTCACGGCCGGCGAGCGCGTCGTGGCCTACGTGACCGGCACGGGGTTCAAGACGATCGACGCCCTCGAGGAGCGCGTCGGGGCCACGATGACGGTCTCACCCTCCCTGGAGGAGTTCCAGCACCAGCTCGGCCGCTGAGCACCGCCGGCCGCTACACCCGCCCGGAGACCTCCAGCGCCGCGTCGCGGATCTCGCCGTTCGCCGGGAGCGAGGTCCACGACCCCACGACCGACCCGTCGCGCGCGGCGACCACGATCGTCGGGACCGTCCGGATCCCGTAGCGTCCGGCCAGCTCGGGGCGCGCCCCGAGGTCGACCTGCGCGAACGGGACCTCGGCCTCCCGCGCGAAGCGCTCGAGCACGGGGACGTTGGTCTTGCACGGCGCGCAGTACGGGGTGGTGAACTGCACGATCGCCGGTCCGGACACCCCCAGGTCGCCGAGGTCCAGGCGCCCGACCCGGGGCGCCCGCTTCCACAGCTGCCACGCGACGAACGCGACGGAGACGGCGACGACGGCGATCAGCAGGCGGAGAAGCACGGCGTCAGGCTTTGATTGCGGTCGGGCGGCGGCTCTGGAGCCGGCGCGCCAGCAGATAGATCTCGCAGCCCACGCACAACCCGGCCGCGCCGAGGAAGCCGAGCCCGATGATCATCACGTCGATCACCCAAGCGGCCGTCTCGTACGCGAGCACGAAGTAGAGCACGCTGGCGAGGGTGAAGAAGACGAACGCGAGCGTCATCGCGAACCGGGGCGGCGCGGCCTCCTCGAGCTCCTTCGGGGGGCCGAGCCCCGTGACGCGCTTGAAGCCGAGGTACGCGTAGCGCCACAGGTTGGTGGAGGGCGAGAGCTGGCCGAGGCCGGCGATGGCGGCCAGAGCGATCATGAGCCACGGCAGCTGGAACACGAACGCGACCAGGGCGGTCAGGCCGGTGAGGAACTGCCCGAAGCGGGGCTGGCGCGGGTCCACCATGCGCGGCTGGCGTTCGGCCATGAGCCGATCCTCCGTGAGCGGGTTGCAACTGCAAATCCTATGGTGGAGGTAGAATTTCGGCAACCCGAGCCCCCGTCCCTGCCAGCGGCGTAGGATTCGAGGGCGGGAAGGGAGCGTCATGCTGAAGGTCTCGCAGCGCACCGAGTACGCCATCCGCGCGATGGTCGAGCTCGCGCAGCACACGGACGGCGGCATGATCCCCGCCCGCGAGATCGCCGAGCGTCAGCAGATCCCCCTGCGGTTCCTGGAGCAGCAGCTGGCCGCGCTCGCCAAGGCCGGCCTCGTCGAGAGTCATCGCGGGGCCGGCGGCGGCTGCAAGCTCGCCCGGGACGCCTCGGAGATCACCGTCGCCCAGGTCGTCGACGTGATCGAGGGCCAGTCCTACCCGATGTACTGCCTGGATCCGAACGACCATACGTGCGTCCAGGACGCGCGGTGCGGGCTCCAGGAGCTGTGGGGAGACGTGTACGGAGCGGTGCGGGCCGTGTTCGAGCGCACGACGATCGCGGGGCTCGCCGAACGCCACCAAGCGGTGGCCGCCCCCTTCTTCGCTCCGGCCGAGCTCATCCGCCGTCCGTAGGGACGCGGGTTCCGGAACGACCGTTTCAGGTGGTTCGCGCGGGGTTTCGCGCTGGTTTTGGAGACGCCAACCCGCCCGCAGGCGAACCTGCGGCCGGGTCGCGTGAAGCCTGGGTCAGTCGGCCTTGCCCAGTATCCGGGTGACGGTCGTCCCGCAGTTCGGGCACTTGCCCTGTGCGGCGCGCCGGCCGTTCTTCAGCTCCCGGACCTCGCCCTGGAACTTGACCTTGGCCTTGTCCTTGACGCAGTAGCCTTCGTACTCCTGGGCCATCGTGGATGCACCTCCTTCCCCGTGTGGCCTTCTATGCACGAAGCCGCTCTCGTTGGAGCGGCCTCAAGCACAAGTGTGACAGGCGGCGTGCTCAGCGCAAGCACTCGCGAGCACGACCTTGGGATTCCGTTGAACCGGACGAAACGGACTCAGAGGTAGCCGAGGGCCTCCAGGTGCCGTTCGATGTCCGCCTCCTCGGTGGGGGCGAGGCCCTCCGGACGCGCGGTCGCCGGGAGCGCGGCGTCCGCACGGTCGAGCTCGCCTCGAAGGCGCGCGGCGGCCTCGGGATGGGCCCCGGCCGCGTCGTGCTCCTCGAGCGGGTCTGCGTGCAGGTCGCGCAGCGCCTCGGGCAGGCCGCCGCCTCGGTGGAGTGTGAAGCGGCCGTCGGTCGCGGCGCTCGCGTCGAACGACATCCGGCGGAGGGCCTCGGCGGGAAACCCGTGCGCGCTCGCCACGCTGCCCGGGCCCGTGTCGATGCCCAGCCCCTCGTTCTGGGCCACCGCGACGCCGGCTTCGATCGGGACGTCGGCCCATGGGTGGTCCCCCAGGCCGGCGGACGCGGCGATGACGTGGGGGAGCGCGGCCAGGCTCGTCACGGCCGGGGCCGCCGGTGGCGCGCCGCCAGCGACTACCAGCGGCACGGCCAGCAGTCGCTGGTCCATCGACAGCTCGTGGCCGATGCGGCCCCCCTCGCCAAGGTTCTCGCCGTGGTCGGAGGTCACCACGACGACGGTGTCCTGGAGCACCCCGTCGCGGTCGAGCGCCTCGAGCGTTCGCCCGAGCCAGTCGTCCACCATCCGAACCGCGGCCGCGTACTGGCGGCGCCACCGGGAGAAGGTGTCGGGTTCGAGCCGGACCTCGCCCGCGTTGACGCGGAGCGACTCGGCCCGGTTCGAGAGGTAGCGCATGGACTCCTCGACCGCCCGCCACCGGGCCACGGGCCCGAGGCCGGAGTAGGGACGGGGGGGCAGATACGGCGAGTGGCACTCCATCAGGTTCACGAACGCGAAGAACGGGCGCCCATCCCGGGCGGTGAGCGCCTCGCGCAGTGCGGCCGCCGCGGCCGCCGCGCCGTCGTCCACCCGGGACCGCCACCACTGGACCTTCGCGCCCAGACGGCCCACGTCGCGCCGGCGGTCACCGTGGACGACCGTGAACCGCTCGAAGCCGGTATCGAAGCCGAAGGCCGGCGTGATCCATCCGGCGTTCGCGCTCACGCCGAGCGTCGCGTAGCCCTGCTCGCGGAACACCTCGGCCAGGACCCGTGTGCGGTGGGTCCCGAACAGGCCGAAGAACCGGTCCCGGTACGCGGCCCGGTCCGGGACCCCGCCGGCCAGGCCGAAGGCCCGGGGAAGCAGGCCGGTGAACATCGACGCGTGGGAGGGCGCCGTCCAGTTCGACGTGGCGATCGCGCGGGGGAAGGCCACTCCCCGCCGGGCCAGGTCGGCCACGACGGGGGTGGTGCCCGGCGGCGCCCCGTAGGGCTCGAACGCGTCGGCGCGCGCGGTGTCGAACACGACGAGGAGGACGTTCGCCGGCATACGGGCGAGGATACCGAGCGCCCCGAACGCTCGTTCCCTACGATGGCGCGGTGGCCACGTCATCGTCGCTCGCCGCCCGGGTGGGGCGGTTCGGCTGGTACCACACCATCGACCTGGGCGACGGCGTGGTCACGCCGGGCATGTTCGACCACCGTCCCGTGCTCGACCGGTACCGCCTGCCCGCCGACCTTACGGGCGCCCGGTGCCTGGACGTGGGGACCTTCGACGGCTTCTGGGCCTTCGAGATGGAGCGCCGCGGCGCGGCCGAGGTGATCGGGCTGGACGTGGACGACCCCGAGGAGCTCGACTGGCCGGCTTCGCTCCGCCACCGGGTGGACAAGGCCCTCGACGAGACCAAGCCGGAGCGGTTCGAGCTCGCGCGCTCGACGCTCGGATCGAAGGTGGAGCGCGTGGTGCACTCGATCTACGAGCTGGACCCGGGTGTCGCCGGCGCGTTCGACCTGGTGTTCTGCGGCGACGTCCTGCTGCACCTGAAGGACCCCGTCAGCGCGCTGGAGCGGATGCGGTCGGTTTGCCGGGGGAGGGTCATCGTGTGCAACCCGATCAAGGAGTTTCGCCTCGCGCGAGGCCGGGCCCTCGCCGAGCTCGACGGCGTGGACGAGTTCCAGTGGTGGATCACGAACCTGGCCGGGCTGGTCCGGATGGTTCGGGCCGCCGGGTTCGCGCGGGTGACCGCCGGCGCACCGTTCGAGCTGCCCGCGACCGGCGGAGGGGCCTGGAAGGGCCTTCGGGGGGTCGTGGAGGGACACGGCGACGAGGAGGGGATGCGCCCGTGAGCGAGGTGGAGCGTTCGATCGACGCCCTGCTGTCGGAGGACCGGGTCTTCGAGCCGTCCGAGGAGTTCGTGGGCCGGGCGACGGAGACCGATCCCGCCGTCTACGAGCGGGCCGCGGCCGATCCCGAGGCGTTCTGGGCGGAGCAGGCCGAGGGCCTGGAGTGGATCGAGCCCTGGCACACGGTGAGCGAGTGGAAGCCGCCATGGGCCAAATGGTTCCTGGGGGGGAAGCTCAACGTGTCCGCGAACTGCCTGGACCGCCACGTACGGACCGGCGGCGGGGACAAGGTCGCCTACTTCTGGGAGGGCGAGCCCGGCGAGGAGCGCACGCTCACCTACCGCGACCTGTACGAGGAGGTCTGCCGGTTCGCCAACGCGCTCCGCGAGCTCGGGGTGCGCAAGGGCGACCGGGTGGCGATCTACATGGGGATGGTCCCGGAGCTCCCGGTGGCGATGCTCGCGTGCGCCCGCATCGGGGCGCCGCACTCGGTCGTGTTCGGCGGGTTCTCCGCCACTGCGCTGACCGACCGGATCAACGACGCGGAGGCGAGGGTCCTGATCACGATGGACGGCTCGTACCGGCGGGGCGCGGTCGTGCCGCTGAAGGCGAACGCGGACGCCGCCGTCGAGGGGTGCCCCTCGATCGAACGCGTGGTCGTGCTCCGCCGCACCGGCGAGGACGTCCCGATGGCCGAGGGCCGCGACGTGTGGTGGCACGACGCGGTCGAGGGACTCCCGACCGAGTGCGAGCCGGAGCCCATGGACTCCGAGGACATGCTCTACATCCTGTACACCTCGGGGACCACCGGGAAGCCCAAGGGCATCGTGCACACCACCGGGGGCTACCTGACGGGCGTCGCCACGACGCACCGGATGATCTTCGACATCCACGACGACGACGTGTACTGGTGCGCCGCCGACATCGGGTGGGTCACCGGCCACAGCTACATCGTGTACGGGCCGCTCGCGAACCACACGACGGGGATCATCTACGAGGGCGCGCCGGACTGGCCGGACAAGGACCGCCTGTGGTCGATCGCGGAGAAGTACCGGGCCACCATCCTCTACACGGCGCCGACCGCGATCCGCGCGTTCATGCGCTGGGGGCCGCAGTACCCGGAGGCCCACGATCTGTCCTCGTTGCGACTCCTGGGCTCGGTCGGCGAGCCGATCAACCCCGAGGCGTGGGTCTGGTACTGGAAGTTCATCGGGGGCGAGCGGTGCCCGGTGGTCGACACGTGGTGGCAGACCGAGACCGGCGCGATCATGATCACGCCCCTTCCGGGGATCACGAAGCTCAAGCCCGGCTCGGCCACGTTCCCGTTCCCGGGCATCGAAGCCGACGTCTACGACGAGAAGGGGAACTCCGTGCCGCTCGGCGGCGGGGGATACCTGGTCCTGAAGCGGCCCTGGCCGAGCATGTTCCGCACGATCTACGGGGATGCGCGGCGCTACGTGGACACGTACTTCTCGCGCTACGGCGAGGACACGTACCTGGCGGGGGACGGCTGCAAGCGCGACGCCGAGGGCTACTTCTGGCTGCTGGGCCGCATCGACGACGTCATGAACGTGGCCGGACACCGGATCTCGACGTTCGAGGTGGAATCGGCGCTGGTGGACAACGAGCGTGTCGCCGAGGCGGCCGTGGTGGCGAAAGCCGACCCCGACGTGGGGCAGGCGATCGTGGCGTACGTCACCCTCAAGGGCGGGCAGGACCCGGGCGACGACGTGGCCGCCGAGCTTCGCGAGCACGTCGCGAAGGTCATCGGGAAGATCGCCCGGCCGCACTCGATCGTGTTCACGGACGACCTGCCGAAGACGCGGTCGGGGAAGATCATGCGCCGCCTCCTGCGCGACGTGGCCGAGGGCCGCCAGCTGGGCGACGTGACGACGCTCGCCAACGCGGAGATCGTGGACCAGATCCGGGCTCTCGGGTCCTCCGAGGACGACTGAGCCCCAACGCGTGAGCCTCTACGAGCTGTACGCGAAGACGCGCGGCCGGGTGCAGACGTTCCGCTTCGTGTGGCGGCTGCGGATCCGGGCCCGCCTGTCCGGCGGACGGGCCCGGGTGTTCGTTCGCCGGACCAACCCGTTCGACCTGTCGCGGCGACACCGCCGGCCCCTTCGGAGGATCGAGCGCGGCGTGCGCCTGTCGGTGGCCCGGGGCGCGACCGTGCGGCTGTACCTGGGCGACCGGGTCTCGATCGGGGCGGGCACCTCGCTGCGACTCGGGTCCGAACCCGTGTACCTGGGCGACGGCTGCCGGATCGAGCCCGGATCGACGCTGGACGCCACCGCGGGTCCGGTGGTCCTGCGGGAGCGGGCCACGTTCGGGCCGGGGTCGAGCCTGCTGGCCCGGGGCGGCGAGGTGCTGGTGCACCCCCATGCCGCGGTCGGTCCCAACGCCGCGGTCGTGTCCTCCGACGGGGCGCCCGCGGTCGTCGGCCGCGCCGCCCGCCTGGGGCCAGGAGCCACGGCCGCGCCCGGGGCGCGGGTGGGGCCGAGGGCGGTCGTCGGTGCGGCCGCGGTCGCCGCCGGGGTCGTGCCGGGGGAGCGCCCGGGCGGCCGAGGGCTGCTCGTCTCGGTCGTCGTCTCCACGAAGGACCGGGTGGGGATGCTTCCCCGGCTGTTCGAGGCCCTCGAGGCCCAGACGCTCCCCCCTTCCCGGTTCGAGGTGGTCGTCGTCGACAACGGGTCTTCGGACGACACGCTGGCGTGGCTTCGGTCGCGGGCTCGCCGGACCCCGTTCCGGACCTCGGTCCTGCGCCGCGAGCCCCCGGGCGGGCCGGCCCGGGGGCGCAACGCCGGCTGGCGCGCGGCCCGCGCGGCAGTCGTCGCCTTCACCGACGACGACTGCGCGCCGGCGGCGGAGTGGCTCGAAGAGGGAGTCGCGCCGTTCGGGGGCGACGAGCGCCTCGGGATCGTCCAGGGGCGCACGGACCCCGAGCCGAGGCAGATCTCCGCGCTGCGGGGCCTCGCCTCGAGCCAGCGGATCGAGTGGGAGAGCGGGCTGTACGAGACGTGCAACCTGTTCGTCCGCCGGGAGGCCCTCCAGGCCGCCGGCGGGTTCGCGGAGGACATCCCCGTGCCGGCCGCCGAGGACACGGAGCTCGCGTGGAAGGTCAAGGGCCACGGCCGGGAGAGCGTGTTCGTCCGCGACGCGGTCGTCTATCACGCGGTGCATCCGGGGAGGCTCCGGGACTACCAGCGCCGGTTCGCGCAGTGGTCCGAGGTGCACCGGACCCTGCGCCGCACGCCCGCGGTCCGGCGCGGGTTCTTCCTCGGCCACTTCTGGACCCCGCACCACGTGTGGTTCCTGCTCTTCGTCCTGGGCGCCATCGGGTACCTGGGGATGGGGCTCGCCGGAGCGTCTCCGGCGTGGATCCCCGCCCTCCTCGGGCTGCCGTACGTCCTGTTCCTGCTCCGCAACTCGCGGGAGACCCTGTCGCTGTTCGAACGGATCGCGTACGCGCCGGTCCGGTTCGTGGCGGACGCGATCGAGGTGGCGACCCTGGCCCGGGGCAGCATCCGGCACCGGGCCCTGCTGCTGTGAAGTCGCTGCTCGCCATCTTCGACCGGCTGCTCCAGGTCCGCCAGAACCTGATCCGTGTGCGGACGCTGCGCACCGTCTGGTGGTTCGCGATGCGGGTCCGCGCCCGGGCGTGGGCGGCCGGGGGACGGGTCACGTTCCACGGACGGGCCTTCGGCACGCAGATCCGGGGCGTCCGCATCCGGGTGCGGCGGGGGGCCCGGGTGCACCTGTTCCTCGGCGAGTGGGTCGCGCTGGAGCGCGGCACCGAGCTGGTGCTCGGGACTGGGACCCTGTATCTGGACGGGGCCGTCAAGCTCGGGCCGCGGTGCGTCCTCGAGGTGGACGAGGGCGGCGCGCTCGTCGTGTCATCGGGCGCGCGCGTGGGCGTGGGGTGCGTGCTGTCCGCGGTCGGCCGCGACGTCGAGATCCGGCCGGAGGCGGTGGTCGGCGACTACGCCGTGGTCGGGATCGGCGGCGAGGGGCCGGTCGTGGTGGGCGCGCGGGCGCGCGTGGGGCCGCGCGCGGTCCTGGAGGGCGGCGCCCGTGTGGCCGATGCCGCGCCGGTCCCCGCCCACACGGCGGCCTCGGGCCGGGTGGGGCGGGCGCCGGCCGGGCCGAGGGCCCGGGGCCGGGCCCCCGAAGTCTCCGTGGTGGTGTCCTCGAAGAACCGAGCCGAGTACCTGCCGCGCCTGTTCGACGCGCTGGCCCGCCAGCGCTTCCCCGCCCGGCGCTTCGAGCTTGTCCTGGTCGACGACGGGTCCACCGACGATTCCCCGGCCGTCCTGCGCGAGCTCGCCTCGGCCGCGCCGTTCGAGGTGCGGGTCGT
>JBBDTT010000200.1:0-17206 GCA_040904285.1 Actinomycetota bacterium | reverse complement strand
CCCCGGTCGCGGTTCGACCGCAACCGCCAGGAGGGCGAAGAGGCCTACCGCCACCTGACCGTCCTGGCCAAGGACGAGACCGGCTACCGCAACCTCATGAAGCTCGTGACGAGCGGCTGGCTCGAGGGCTATTTCGGCTCCGGGGTGTTCGCGCGGCCCCGGATCGACAAGGAGCTCCTGGCCGAGCACGCGGAGGGCCTGATCGTTCTGTCCGGCTGCCTGGCCGGGGAGACGGCGAAGATGATCGTGTCGGGGCGGATGGACGCCGCCGAGCGGGCCGCGGCCGAGTACCGGGACATCGTCGGCCCCGAGAACTTCTTCCTCGAGGTCATGGAGCACGGCATCGAGGAGCAGCGCACGGCGAACCGCGGCCTGGTCGAGCTCTCGAGGAAGATGGGCATCCCGCTCGTCGCCACGAACGACACGCACTACACCGACCAGGGCCACGCCACCGCCCACGACGTCCTGCTCTGCATCCAGCAGGCCAAGGTCCAGACCGACACCCGGCGGCTGAGGTTCGACACGCAGGAGTTCTTCCTGAAGTCCGCCGCAGAGATGCGGACCGTGTTCGCGGAGCTGCCCGAGGCGTGCGACGCGACCCTGCGCATCGCCGAGATGTGCGACCTGCGGATGACCTTCGGCGACTACCACCTGCCGCAGTTCGTCCCGCCGAACGGCGAGACGCTCGAGTCCCACCTCCGCCGGCTGGTTGGCGAGGGCGCTGCCCGTCGGTACGGCGACCCGCTGTCGGTCGAGATCCGCGAGCGCATCGACCACGAGCTCTCGATCATCTGCTCGATGGGGTTCGCCGGGTACTTCCTGGTGGTCTGGGACCTCATCCGCTTCGCCCGCTCGCGCGGCATCCGCGTGGGCCCGGGCCGGGGCTCCGCGGCCGGGTCGGTGGTGTCGTACTCCCTGGAGATCACCGACATCGATCCGCTGCGCTACGGGCTGATCTTCGAGCGGTTCCTCAACCCCGAGCGCAAGCAGATGCCGGACATCGACATGGACTTCGACGAGCGCCGCCGGGACGAGGTCATCCGCTACGTGGCCGACAAGTACGGCACCGACCACGTGGCCCAGATCATCACGTTCCAGACCATCAAGGGGAAGCAGGGGATCCGCGACGCGGCCCGGGTCCTGGGCTACCCCGCGAGCGTGGGCGACCGGCTGGCGAAGCTGTATCCGGCCGCCGTCCTCGGCCGGGAGTACTCCCTCGATGACGCCCTCAAGCTCTCCTCCGAGCTGCACGACGCCTACGACAAGGAGGTCGAGGCGAAGGAGATCGTGGACACCGCGAAGGCCCTGGAGGGCCTCCACCGCGAGGACTCGATCCACGCCGCCGGCGTCGTGATCGGCGACGCCCCGCTCGTGAACTACCTTCCGTTGAAGCTGTCGAAGGACTCCCGCGACGAGTCCCGGAGGGTCGTGACCCAGTTCGACATGCACGGGGTCGAGAAGCTGGGGCTGCTGAAGATGGACTTCCTCGGCCTGCGGACGCTGTCCGTCATCGAGGACACGTCCTCGCTGTTGCGCCGCCGCGGAGTGGACCTCGACGTCGACCACCTGCCCCTCGACGACGAGAAGACCTACGCGATGCTTCAGTCCGGCGACACCACGGGCGTGTTCCAGCTCGAGGGCTCGGGGATGCGTTCGCTGATCAAGCTGCTCCTGCCGAACCGGTTCGAGGACCTCATGGCGCTGGTGGCGCTGTACCGCCCCGGGCCGCTCAGCCAGAACATGCACACCGAGTACGCCGAGCGCAAGCACGGCCGTCGCGAGGTGAGCTACCCCCACCCGGACCTCGAGGAGATCCTCGGGAACACATACGGCGTGATGGTCTACCAGGAGCAGGTCATGCAGATCGCCGTGCGCCTGGCCGGCTACACGATGGGCGAGGCCGACACTCTCCGCAAGGCGATGGGCAAGAAGATCCGGGAGGAGCTCATCCCGCATCGCGCCAAGTTCGTCGAGGGCGCCACGGCGCTCGGCTACGAGGAGCGACTCGCCACCCAGGTGTTCGAGCTGATCGTGCCGTTCGCGGACTACGGCTTCAACGCCTCGCACGCGTGCGGCTACGCGCTCGTCGCCTACCAGACCGCCTACCTGAAGGCCCACCACCCGGTGGAGTACCTGTCGGCCCTGCTGACCAGCGTGAAGGACGACAAGGACAAGAAGCCGTACTACCTGAACGCCGCGCGGCTGATGGGCGTGAAGGTGCTGCCCCCCGACGTGAACGGCTCCGAGCAGGACTTCACCCCCGTCCTGCGCGAGGGCGGGCCTCCGGAGGAGATCCGCTACGGGCTGTCGGCCGTCCGCAACGTCGGCGGCGGCGCGGTCCAGCAGATCATCGACGCCCGCAAGGCCAAGGGCGAGTTCACGACCTTCACCGACTTCTGCCGCAAGGTGGACCCCGCGATCCTGCACAAGAAGGTCCTCGAGTCGCTGTCGCTCGCCGGCGCCTTCGACTCCCTCGGCTACGCGCGGCGCGGCCTGCTCGAGACCTACCTGAAGATCTCCGACCCGATCCTCGCGGAGCGCAAGGCGGAGGCGGCCGGCCAGTTCTCGCTGTTCGGCGCGGCCGACGACGGGGCGCGCACGATCGACGAGTCGGTGCTCTCCCGCGAGGAGTTCGGCAAGGACGAGCTCCTTCGGCGGGAGAAGGAGATCCTGGGGCAGTTCGTCACGGACCACCCGCTGCTGGCGGTCAAGGACCGCCTGGCCGCGCAGGCGACGCATCCGATCAGCGCGCTGGAGGAAGACCTCGGGGACGGGGACATCGTGACGGTCGCCGGGATCATCGGGGGAATGGGCCGCAAGTTCACGCGGGGCGGCGACCCGTACGTGATCTTTCGCCTGGAGGACCTCGAGGGCGGGGTCCAGGTCGTCGCGTTCCCGAGCGTGTACGACAAGAGCGCCGAGCTGTTCCAGCTCGACAAGATCGTCCTGGTCAAAGGCCGGATCGACCTGCGCATGCGGGACCTGCAGCTCGTGGCGATGGACGTCACCGCCCCGGACCTCGGAGGCGAGGCGGAGGGTGCCGAGCCCGCCCAGCCCCGGCTCCAGCGCGAGCCGATCGTCGTCAGCGTCCCGGCCGACCAGTGCACCGAAGGGCTCGTCTCGAAGCTCAAGCAGGTGCTCGCCTCCCACCCGGGCGAGGCCGAGGTCCGCCTGCGCCTCACCAACGTCGACGGCTCGGCCAAGACCCTCCGGCTGGGGGACGACTTCCGCGTGGACGGGACCGAGGCCCTCCTCGCGGCCTTGAGGACGTTGCTCGGTCCCTCCGCCGCGACGAGGGACCTCACGAGCGTCGGCTAGCGTCGCGCCACCGGGAGGGCCGCTACGCTTCTGGACGATGTTCGAGGTCATTCCGGCGATCGACGTGTTGGGGGGGCGGCTGGCGCGCATGCGGGCCGGCGATCCCTCGACCGTGCGCGAGCACGAGGGCGACCCGGTCGCCGTGGCCGAGGGATTCGTCGAGCAGGGTGCGAGATGGATCCACTTCGTTGATCTGGACGCGGCCCTCACCGGGATCGGCGCCAACCGCTCCCTGCTGTCCCGGGTGGCGGGGTTGTCCGTGAACGTGCAGGCGGGAGGCGGGCTGACGCCGGCCGGCGCAGCCCTGGCGCTCGAGGCCGGCGCCGATCGCGCGGTTATCGGGGCGGCCGTTCTGGATGACCCCGAGGCCCTCTCGCGCGCCATCGCCGGTCTCGGCGAGCGCGTCGCGATCGCGCTCGACGTGCTGGGCGGCCGCGTGGTCCCTCGCGGGACGCAGGCCCCGGGACCCTCACTGGACGAGGCCCTTTTACTGTTGGCGGGCTCGGGATGCGTCCGCCTCGTCCATACCGACGTGTCCCGCGACGGCGCGCTCCGAGGCCCGGATCTCGACGGCCTCCGGCGGGTCCTCGAGCGGTTCGAGGGCGCGGTGATCGCCTCCGGGGGGATTCGGTCACACGAGGACATCGAGGCGCTCCGGGCGCTCGGGATCGAGGGCGCGATCGTCGGGACGGCCATCTACGAGTCGGGGTTCGATCTCGGCGGAGCGCTTCGGAGCCGGGCGTGAACTCCGCCTTTCCGGACCTCGCGACCTTCGAGGCGCTGGTCGGCCAGCACGCGGTGGTCCCCGTGGCGCGCGAGTTCTTCGCCGACACCCTGACCCCGGTGGCCGCGTACCGGGCGGTGCGCGAACCCTGGTCCTTCCTGCTGGAGAGCGTGGAGCACGGGGAGCGATGGGGCCGGTTCTCCTTCATCGGAACCTCTCCCGCGCTGACCGTGCGCGTCCTGGACGGGGTGGTCTCGACCGAGCCGGCCGTCACGACCGGCGAGGGGCTGCTGGGGACGCTCCGCGGCCTCCTCCACGAGCTGTCCGCGCCGGACCTGCCGGGGCTGCCCCCGCTGCACTCCGGCCTGGTCGGCTACGTCGGCTACGACACCGTCCGCGAGATCGAGCGGCTGGAGGGCCGGCCTCCCGCGGACCTCGGCATCCCCGAGACCGCGCTGATGCTGCCGCGGACGGTGATCGCCTTCGACCACCTGAAGCAGAAGGTCACGATCGTCGCGAACGCGATCCGGCCCGAGGACCCCGCTCGAGCCCACGCGGAGGCCCTCGAGCGCATCCAGCAGGCCGCCGAGCGTCTGTTCAGCGCCCGCGCCGACGCGCCCCGTGAGCTGGTGACGCCGCTCCCCATCCCGGCCGTACCGAACGTCGACGACGACGCGTATGCGGCGTGGGTTGAGCGGGCCAAGGAGCACGTCTTCGCCGGCGACATCTTCCAGGTCGTCCTGTCGCGGCGATTCACCGCGGACGCCCCGGCCGACCCGTTCGACGCGTACCGGGCCCTGCGCACGATCAACCCCTCGCCCTACATGTACTACCTGGACATGGGCGAGGTGCAGATCGCGGGATCCTCGCCCGAGGTCCTGGTGAAGGTCCAGGGCGGCGTCGCGGTCACCCACCCCATCGCCGGTACTCGCCGGCGCGGGGCCGACGAGGACGAGGACGCGGCGCTGGAGGCCGAGCTGCTGGCCGACCCGAAGGAGCGCGCCGAGCACGTGATGCTCGTCGACCTGGCCCGCAACGACCTCGGCCGGGTCAGCGCGCCGGGCACCGTCAACGTCGAGGACCTGATGGTCATCGAGCGCTACTCGCACGTGATGCACATCGCCTCCCGCGTGTCGGGGACCCTCGCGACCGGCATGTCCGCCCTGGACGCGTTCTCCGCCGCCTTCCCCGCGGGCACGGTGTCGGGCGCCCCGAAGGTCCGGGCCATGCAGATCATCGACGAGACCGAGCCGGTGGCTCGGGGCCCGTATGCGGGCGCCGTGGGGTACTTCGACCTGGCGGGCAACCTGGACACGTGCATCACCCTTCGGACCGTGCTCTTCCACGGGGGGAAGGCCCACGTGCAGGCCGGGGCGGGGATCGTCGCGGACTCGGATCCGGTCGCCGAAGCGAAGGAGACCCGCGACAAGGCCCAAGCCCTGCTGGCCGCGGTGGGCGCCGCGACCCGGCTGACATGAAGGAGGAGCGGATGGAACGGGGTGCGCGTCGTGGGACCGTGCTGGCCGCCGTGCTGGCGGCCGCCGGAGGGGCGGCGGTGGCGGTCGGGTCGACCATGGACTGGGCCACGGTGGCCGGGCGCCGCCAGACCGCCGAGGTCAACGGCGCCCTCCTGTACGCGGGCATCACCGTCGCCTGCGGCCTGGTCGCGCTCAGCGCGGGTCTCCTGGCCCTCTCCGCGCGCCGGGGCCGGACCCGGGGGTTCCTCGCCGCGGCCGTCCTGGCCGCCGGGCTGGCCTCGGCCGGGATCGGCGTCGCGGTGGCCTCGAGCGACGAGGCCGTCCTCACCCGGCTCGCCGAGTCGAGCGGGCGGCCCGGGGCCTACGCCGGCCGGGGCCGGCGGGCGCCGGACGTTGATCCGGCCGCGGGGCTGTACCTGGTGATCGTGGGGGGCGTGCTTGCGGCCGCGGGAGGCGTGTCCGGCCTGGTGGGCGCGCGCGAGCGGACCTCCGGCGACCGGATCCTGGACCGTCCCCCGGCGGCGGACGACACCCCGCCGACGCCCGCCTAGGGAGTCCCCCATGTCCGAGCCGGCTCCGACCGCACCCCGCCGGGCCGTCGGCGCCATCCTGGGGGTCGGCGGCGTGGCCCTCGTTCTCGCCGTCTTCCTGACCTGGGGCGTGCGCGCGGAGGCGCTGTTCGTTCCGCGGGAAACGGGAAGCGGCCGGGACGTCGCCCCCGACGGTTACGTCGTGCTCGCGACGGGGATCGTCGGCCTGCTCGCCGCCGGTGCATGGTTCGCGCCCCTCGGGCGGCGCAAGCGCCGGCGGTCTTCGGCCCCGGACAGCGCTACGCGGCTCCCGGCCGCGTAAGGAGAGCGCCGGATGTTCGCGCGCCGGCCTGGTTCGTCGCTCGGGGTCGCCGGCGGCCTGTTGGCGGCCGTCGGGTCGCTCCTGACGTGGGGGACGGTCCGGCTGGACCTGGAGCGAGTCTTCGGGCTGTTCCCGCCCGACTACCAGCAGTCCCTGGGCGGCCTGGAGCTCGGAGGATCGCTCACCCTGGCCGGCGGTGTCCTGGTGGCGGCCGGCGCCGGGACGACGCTCGTGCGGCCCAGGCTGGCCGTGCCCGCCGGCGCCGCGTGCCTGGGGATCGCCGCGCTGGCCCTGATGGCGGCGCTCTCCCACGCCGTCCGGATCCGTCCCCTTGCGCTCGAACGGGTGGCCCGCGCGTCCGGCATCGCGCCCGAGTCTCTGGCCGGGGCCGACGTCACGGTGGGGCTGGGCCCGTTCGTGGTGATGGCCGGCGCGCTGCTGGCCATGGCGGGGGGCGTGCTCATGGTCGCTCGAGGCTCCGACTAGCATCCCGGCCGTGGGCTTCCTCTCCCGACTCGTCGAGGACCTCCGCCGCGACCTCGTGGAGCGGCCGCTCCCCGAGGGCACCCTGCGGTCCCGCCTGGCGACCGCGCCCAAGCCCCGTCCGTTCGCAGCGGCGCTCCGTGGGGAGGGCCTGAGCCTGATCGCCGAGGTGAAGCGGTCCTCGCCGTCCGCCGGGGCGATCGCCGAGGTGGACGCCGGCGACCAGGCCGCCCGCTACGCTCGTGCCGGCGCGTCGGCCATCTCGGTCCTGACGGAGCCCCGCCACTTCAACGGATCGCTGGCCGACCTGCGACTGGTCCGGCGGAGCGTCCAGGTGCCGGTCCTGCGCAAGGACTTCCTGGTGCACCCCGCGCAGGTCGTCGAGGCTCGCGTCGAGGGCGCGGACGCCGTGCTGTTGATCACCGCCGCGCTGTCCGACCTCGAGCTCCGCGACCTGCTCGAGGTGGCCGAGGATGTCGGCCTGGAGGCGATGGTCGAGGCGCATTCCGAGGCGGACCTCGAGCGGGCCCTGGAGGCGGGCGCCCAGGTGGTCGGGGTGAACGCGCGCGACCTGGAGACGCTCGAGGTCGACGTCGAGCGGGCTCTTGCTCTCCTGGGTCGGGTGCCGGCGGATCGGGTGCGCGTGATGGAGAGCGGGATCGCCACCGGCGAACAGGCCCGGCGCGCGGCCGGCGCTGGAGCCGACGCGATCCTGGTCGGCGAGGCCCTGATGCGCGCGGAGGACCCCGGGGCCCTGGTGGCGGAGCTCCTCGACCTGGCGAAGCGCCCGTGAGCGTGGTCGAGGCCGTGGGCGTCACGGGATCGCCCGACGAGCGGGGACGGTTCGGCGCCTTCGGCGGGCGCTACGTGCCCGAGGTGCTGGTCCCCGCCCTCGAGGAGCTCGAGGCGGCGGGGGCCGAGCTCCGCGAGGACCCGGGCTTCCGGGGCGAGCTGGACGGGCTGTTGCGCGACTTCGTCGGCCGGCCCACCCCGCTGACGTTCGCGGCCCGCCTCTCCGAGGAGCTCGGCTATCGGATCTCGCTGAAGCGCGAGGACCTGGCCCACACCGGCGCCCACAAGATCAACAACACCGTCGGCCAGGTCCTCCTGGCGAGACACCTGGGGAAGTCGCGGATCATCGCCGAGACCGGCGCCGGGCAGCACGGGGTCGCGACGGCCACCGCCTGCGCGCTGTTCGGACTCCCGTGCGTCGTGTACATGGGCGAGGAGGACACGCTCCGCCAGGCCCCGAACGTCGCCCGGATGCGCCTCCTCGGCGCCGAGGTCCGGGTGGTCACGAGCGGCTCGCGAACCCTGAAGGACGCGATCAACGAGGCGCTGCGCGACTGGGCGGCGAGCGTGCGCGACACGCACTACGTGATCGGCTCGGTCGTCGGTCCACACCCCTTCCCGGGCCTGGTCCGGGACCTCCAGCGGGTCATCGGCGACGAGGCGCGGGAGCAGTACCGGCGGGCGGAGGGCGGCGATCCGGATCACGTGGTGGCCTGCGTCGGGGGCGGCTCGAACGCGATCGGGATGTTCACCGCGTTCGTCGGCTCGGCCGCCGACCTCGTCGGTGTGGAAGCGGGCGGGCGCGGGATCGACACCGGCGAGCACTGCGCATCGATCGGGGAAGGACGCCCGGGCGTCCTCCACGGCGCGTTCTCCTATCTGCTGCAGGACGCCGCCGGACAGGTCCGGGAGACCCACTCGATCTCGGCGGGCCTCGACTACCCGGGCGTCGGGCCCGAGCACGCCTACCTGGCCGAGGCCGGCCTGGCCCGGTACGTGTCCGCGACGGACGACCAGGCTCTGGCAGGCTTCCAGGCCCTGGCCAGGACGGAAGGGATCCTCCCGGCCCTGGAGCCGGCCCACGCCCTCGGGTGGCTGCTGGAGGAGCCATTCGACGCTGGGGACTCGGTCCTGGTGTGTCTCTCCGGTCGCGGGGACAAGGACCTGGACACCGTTCGGGCCGCGCTGTCCTCGTGACCGGCCTGGAGGCCCGCCTCCGAACGCGGATCGACGCGGGTGGCTCGGCCCTGGTCCCGTACGTGACCGGCGGCCTCCCCGGCGTGGACGCGGCGCTGCTCCGAGAGCTGGAGGAGGCCGGCGCCGACGCGGTCGAGATCGGCGTCCCCTTCTCCGATCCAGTCATGGACGGCCCCGTGATCCAGGAGGCCTCTCAGCGCGCCCTGGCCGACGGCGCCACGCCCGAGAGCGTGCTGACCATGATCGAGGGCGCCGGGATCGCCGCCCCGGTCGTGATGACCTATTACAACCCGGTCCTGGCGATCGGCGAGGACGCGTTCGTCGCCTCCGCGGTTCGCGCCGGTCTTGCCGGCGTGATCGTGCCGGACCTCCCGGTGGACGAGGGCGGAGCGTGGCGGACGCGGGCTCTCGCCGCCGGGGTCGCACCCGTGTTCCTGGCCGCGCCGGGCACCGACGAGGCCCGCCTGAAGCTCGTGGCCGATGCGTCCGAGGGCTTCGTCTACTGCGTGTCGACCTACGGAGTCACCGGAGCCCGGGGCACCCTCGAGGGAACCGCCCGGGCGGTGGTCGAGGCCCTCCGCCCGATGACCGGGAAGCCGCTGCTGGTCGGCGTCGGCATCTCCACGCCCGACCAGGCGAAGCGGGCCGCCGAGTTCGCCGACGGCGTCGTGGTCGGCAGCGCGATCGTGCAGCACCTCCTGGACGACGACCGGACCGCCGCAGTCCGGCTCGTCGAGCAGCTCCGCTCCGCCCTGAGCTGAGTTCCCGCATCTACACTCGAAGGGCGCCGGGGTGGCGTAACTGGCAACCGCGATGGTCTCAAACACCATTGGGCGTAAGCCCGTGAGGGTTCGAGTCCCTCCCCCGGCACTCAGCCAGCCGAGAGGCTCGCACGCTTGCGGGCCCCCCCTGGCGTCCCTAGACTGACGCTCCCTCAAGCAGAGGGACGTCATGACGAGCAACGTGAAGCGCCGCCTCTCCTCGCTCTCCGACGAGATCGCCCGGGCCCGGACCGAGCTCTCGATCCTGCGCGAGCAGCTCGCCTTCCAGGACGGGGTCCTCGAGGAGGCCCGCGTCCGCATGCTCGTCGCCGAGACCCCGCTGGCCGATCGCGCGTTCCAGGTCGCCGCGGACGATCACCGCCGGATCGAACGGTCCGTGGCCGAGCAGGAGATGGTCATCGCCAGGCTCCTCGAGGAACAGGACCGCCTGCTCGCCGCCCTGGCGGAGCGTGAGGCGGGTTGAGCGAGGACGGCACGACCCGCATCCTGATCGCCGAGGACGAAGCGCTCATCCGCCTGGACCTCCGCGAGATGCTCGAGGAGGAGGGCTTCGAGGTCGTGGGGGAGGCCGGCGACGGCGAGACCGCCGTACGCTTGGCCCGCGAGCTTCGTCCGGACCTCACGGTCATGGACATCAAGATGCCCGGGCTGGACGGCCTGGCCGCCGCCGAGCGGATCACCGAGGAGAAGCTCTCGCCCGTGCTCATCCTGACGGCGTTCAGCCAGAAGGACCTGGTCGAGCGGGCCGCGCAAACCGGAGCCATGGCCTATCTCGTAAAACCTTTCCAGAAGAGCGATCTGGTGCCCGCGATCGGGATCGCCGTCGCTCGCTACCAGGAGCTCCAGGCCCTGGAGCAGGAGGTGGGCGATCTCGCCGAACGACTCGAGACCCGCAAGGTGGTCGATCGGGCGAAGGGCCTGCTCATGGACCGGTACGGGATGAACGAGCAGGACGCGTTCCGGTTCATCCAGAAGACGGCCATGGATCGGCGCCTGCCCATGAAGGACGTGGCCACGAAGGTGGTCGATGGGGAGTTGGAGGCGTGAGCCCAGTTGGTAACGCGCCCCAGCCTGTGATACCTACCAACACCTGAACGCAAGGGAAACGGAAGGAGGGGGAATGCAGAAGCCAAGATGGCTGACGCTGGTCGCCATCCTCGGCGTGTTCGCTCTCGTCGGTGCCGCCTGCAACGGCGACGGCGGAGGCGGAGGCGGCGGGACTCCCGACGGCGACGAGCGCATCGAGGTCACCGTCTACGGCCAGGGCGCCTGGACGGGCGGCGCGAACGGGCTAGTGTTGCCGTCGATGCAGTCGGCGCAGATCCGGTTCGACGAGCTCAACGCCGAAGAGGGGTACCCGGCGACGATCACGTTCGAGCAGGCCGACACCCAGGGCAGCGGTGACGCGGCTCCTCCGGTGGCGCAGGGCGCCGCCGAGGACCCGAACACCGTCGCGATCATGGGCCCGGCGTTCTCGGGTGAGTCGCGTGCAACGGGCGACACCTACAACGA
This sequence comes from Actinomycetota bacterium, assembly GCA_040904285.1. Taxonomy (GTDB): domain Bacteria; phylum Actinomycetota; class UBA4738; order UBA4738; family JBBDTT01; genus JBBDTT01. The sequence continues at coordinate 6,068 of JBBDTT010000200.1, read as the reverse complement.
CGCGGGGATCCCGTTCGTGACGGCGTCGGCCACCGGGGAGGACCTCGCGGACTTCGACTGGGACTTCTGGTACCGCACGGTGGGGCACGACGGGCTACAGAGCAGTCTGGCCGCACGGTGGGTGGCCGAGGTGATCCAGCCGGAGTCGCTGTTCATCCTGCACGACACGACCGACTACGGGCAGCCTCTGGCCGAGTCGGTCGAGGCCGCGGCCACCGACGCCGGGATCACCATCGCGGGGAAGACGGGGATCCCCGAGCCCGCGATCAACACCGGCGTCACGGTGGACTTCTCCTCGATCATCAGCGACATCGCTGACTCGGGAGCCGACGCCGTGTTCTTCGGTGGGTACGACGTCGACAGCGGACCGTTCCTGGATCAGGCAGCGACCGCCGAGCTCGACGTCCAGCTCATCTCCGGTGACGGCTCGGTGTCGTCCTCGCTGCTCGAGCTCGCGGGCCCGGCAGCCGAGGGTGCGCTCCTCCTCGCGCCGAGCAACATCAGCGCCGGCTTCGTCGAGAAGTACCAGGCGGAGGTCGGCGGTGAAGGGTTCAGCGTGGCGATCTACTCCGCGGAGGGGTACGACGCGGCTGGCCTGATCGGCGAGGGCATCAAGGTGGCCATCGACGGTGGTGCCGAGACGCCCGAGGACATCCGCACGGGGATCAAGGAGTACCTGGACGGCCTGACGGAGGACGCTCCGTTCGAGGGCGAGGCGAAGTCGATCTTCTTCGACGCCGACACCCACGAGCTGGGCCACGAGGCCGAGGAGCTCTACTACTTCTACGAGGTGGTGCAGGGCGATGAGGCGCTCGAGCTCCAGAACCTCGGGAACGCGGTGGAGGTTCTCGGTTAGGTAGCTGGTAGCGACGGATCGGGAGGGCCGGCCTCATCGGGGGGCCTGCCCTCCCTCCGTATCCGGACGAGACGGAGCCATGGGCGACTGCATCGACGGGGTAACCCGCCAGTTCTGGGACCAGACGGTCAACGGCCTGACCACGGGCTCGATCTACGCGATGATCGCGCTCGGCTACACGATGGTGTACGGGGTGCTGCAGCTCATCAACTTCGCGCACTCCGAGGTCTTCATGGTCTCCACCGTCGTCGCGCTTCACGCGCTGAAGGAGTGGTTCGGCGTCACCGCAGCCCTCCACGGCGCCACGCTGATCGTGGTGTTCCTTGGCGTCCTGCTGGCGTCGGCCCTGGCCTCGGGGGTGACCGCGCTCACCATCGAGCGCTTCGCGTACCGGCCGCTGCGAAGACGCGGGGCGCCCCGCCTGTCGTTCTTGATCAGCGCGATCGGGGCGTCGCTCGCCATCCAGTACCTGTTCTCGCTGATGGACGGCCGCCACTACCTGTTGTTCTACCGGCTGCCGAACCTGATGGGCCCGTCGCCGCGTCAGGTCCCTCGCTTCGTGGAGAGCGAACGCCTCTTCACGATCTTCGGCACCCCGGTGACGAACAAGCACCTGCTCGTCGTGGGCGTCTCCCTGGTGATGCTCTTCCTGCTCGACCGCTTCGTGAACAGGACCAGGATCGGGAGGGGCATCCGCGCCGTCGCGCAGGACCCCGAGGCCGCCTCCATGATGGGGGTGAACATCGACCGGGTGGTCGTGACCACGTTCTTCATCGGCGGGGTCATGGCCGGGGCGGCAGGTCTGCTGTTCGTGGTCTACCTGAATGCGGCGGCGAACTGGCCGATCGGGTTCCTCCCCGGGATCAAGGCCTTCTCCGCGGCCGTCCTCGGCGGGATCGGCAACATCCGCGGGGCCATGCTCGGAGGCGTCCTGCTGGGGCTGGCGGAGAAGCACGGCGGCGCCTGCTTCGGAACGCAGTGGGAGACCGCGATCTCGTTCGTCGTGCTGGTCCTCGTCCTGATGTTCCGCCCCAGCGGCCTCCTGGGTGAGCAGGTGAGGTCCTGATGGCCGAGTCCGGGCAGCGTCCCCGGCGGCGCCGGCGTCCTTGGATCCGCTGGCAGCGCCGGGCCGCGGAGGTCCGCCTCGCGGGGGTGAATCGCGTGCGAGCCCTGCTTCGCCGGGCGTTCGCCCCTGCACGAGCGGCCCAGGCCGGGGCAGGGCGTTGGATCGAGCCCCGTCGGCGCTGGGTGCTCCCGATCCTCGCGGTGGTCGGCCTCGCCTTCGCGGCCGTTCTCCCCCTGCTCGACCAGTGGTTCGAGCTGCCCGGGTGGATGCTCCGAGCCACGAGCGGAGCGTCCCTCGCGAAGGTCGGCCTGTTCGCCCTCTTCGCGCTGGGCCTGAACGTCGTCGTGGGCTTCGCGGGACTCCTCGACCTGGGCTACGTCGCGTTCTGGGCGATCGGCTCGTACACGGCCGCCTTCCTGACGGGGGCCGCCACCTACGCCCAGGAGGTCAGGCGCAGCGACGAGATCATCCCGGAGCCGCAGTGGCAGATGTGGATGTGGTTGATCTTGCTCGCGGCGCTGGTCGTGGCGGTCTTCGCGGGGGCTCTGCTGGGGTCCCCGACGCTGCGGCTTCGCGGGGACTACCTGGCGATCGTGACCCTCGGTTTCGGCGAGATCGTTCGCGTGACCGCGAACAACCTGGCCTCGGTCACCGGCGGTCCGCGTGGCATCTCCAACATCCCGCACCCGGCGATCGACCTGGGCGTCGTGGACCTCGAATGGAAGACCTTCCTCGACGACAAGTACTACTGGCTGCTGCTGGTTCTCGTCGTCTTCTGGATCGTGGCGATCACCCGCCTCGACCGGAGCCGCATCGGACGCGCCTGGGTGGCGATCCGTGAGGACGAGGTGGCCGCCGCGGCGATGGGCGTACCGGTCGTGCGGATGAAGATCGCCGCGTTCGTCATCGGCGCCTCCACCGCGGGGGTCGGTGGGGTGGTGTACGCCGAGCAGATCAACTCGATCGCGCCCGGCACCTTCATCATCCTCCAGTCGATCTTGATCCTGGCGATGGTGGTCATCGGGGGGATGGGATCGATCCCCGGCGCGATCCTCGGGGCCGCGCTCGTCGTGCTCCTGCCCGAGATCTTCCGGGAGTTCGCGTCCTATCGGTTCCTGGTGTTCGGCCTCGCACTCGTGCTGTTGATGATCTTCCGGCCACAGGGCCTGCTCCCATCGAAGCGACGCAAGGCCGAGCTCAAGGGCGCGGTGGTCGAGGAGCAGCTGTTCGACGCCGGCGGTGGTGAGCCGGCATGAGCGCGATCCTCGAGGTCCGGAGCCTGACCAAGCAGTTCGGCGGCCTGCGGGCGGTGTCGGACGTGTCGTTCGCGATCGAGGAGCAGGAGATCTTCGGCCTGATCGGTCCGAACGGGGCCGGCAAGACGACGCTGTTCAACCTGGTCACCGGAATCTTTCCGCCCTCCTCCGGCGACGTGCGTTTCGACGGCGGCGAGCTTCTGGAAACGAAGCGCCTGGGGATGACGACCCGCCGGCGCAGGCCTCACGAGATCACCCGAGCCGGAATCGGGCGCACGTTTCAAAACATCCGGCTGTTCCAGAACATGACCTCGCTCGAGAACGTGATCGTCGGAACCGACGCCCACCATCGCCAGGGGGTGCTCTCGGCGATCTTCCACACCCCCCGGCAGCGCCGCGAGGAGCGCGATGGCCACGACGAGGCCGAGAAGGCGCTCGACTTCGTGGGCATCCACCGTTTCGCCAACGAGATCTCGGCGAGCCTGTCCTACGGGGATCAACGACGCGTCGAGATCGCCAGAGCCCTGGCCACGAAGCCCAAGCTCCTGCTCCTGGACGAGCCCGCCGCAGGCATGAATCCGACCGAGAAGGCCAAGCTGATGCAGCTCATCGGACGCATCCGCGACCGGGGGATCACGATCCTCATCATCGAGCACGACATGAAGGTCGTGATGGGGATCTCGAACCGGGTCGCCGTCCTCGACTACGGCCAGAAGATCGCAGAGGGCGCTCCCCGGGAGATCCAGCGCGACCCGCGGGTCATCGAGGCGTACCTGGGCCGGCAGGCAACGGACGAGGCGGGGTAGACCGATGGCCGAGGCGCTCCTCGAGCTGCAGGACGTCAAGATCCGGTACGGAGGGATCGAGGCGGTGAAGGGCATCTCGGTCCGGGTCGACGAGGGGGAGCTCGTCACCCTCATCGGTGGCAACGGGGCGGGGAAGTCCACGACCCTGCGAACCATCTCGGGGATCAAGCGTCCCTCTGAAGGCTCGATCACGTTTCGCGGCGAGCGGATCGACGAGCTCACCGCCGACGAGATCGTGGAGCTCGGCGTCTCGCAGGTGCCGGAGGGACGTCGGATCTTCCCCAGGATGAGCGTCCGGGAGAACCTCGAGATGGGCGCCTATGCGCGCCGGGATCGACACCTCGCGGCGGACTTCGAGCGGGTGTTCACGCTGTTCCCCGTCCTCAAGGAGCGAGAAAAGCAGTCCGGGGGGACCCTGTCGGGAGGCGAGCAACAGATGCTCGCGATCGGCCGGGCGCTGATGTCGCGTCCCGACCTGTTGATGCTGGACGAGCCCTCCATGGGGCTCGCCCCGCTGCTCGTCGAGCGCATCTTCCAGCTGCTCCAGGAGATCCACGAGCAGGGCATGACGATCCTGCTCGTCGAGCAGAACGCGCACATGGCCCTGAACGTCGCCGACCGCGGGTACGTCATCGAGTCCGGGTCGATCGTCCTCGAGGACGACGCGCAGACGCTGTTGCACAACGACGACGTCCGCAAGGCCTACCTGGGGGAGGAGTAGCGGCCGGCCACGACGTCGTGGTCGTGGGCGGCGGCGTCATGGGCGCCGCGGCCGCCCGAGCTGTCGCCGCGCAGGGGCGGTCCGTCCTGGTCCTCGAGCGGTTCCAGGTCGGCCACGACCGCGGCTCCAGCCACGGCGACGCGCGGATCTTCCGGTTGTCCTACCACGACCGCCGGTACGTGCGGATGGCCGAGGAGTCCCTTCCCCTGTGGCGCGATCTCGAGGCCGAGACCGGCACGCGGCTGCTCCGGACGACGGGCGGCCTGGACGTCGGAACGGCCGTGGCGGATCACGCAGCCGCACTGGCCGCCGAGGGAGCGGCGTACCAGGTGCTCTCCTCCGCAGAGGTCCTCGGCAGGTTCGGCGTCCGGGTCGGCGGTGACGCGCTGTTCCAGCCCGACGCCGGCGTGGTGGACGCCGAGGGCGCGTGGCGGGCGTTCCTGGACGCGGCCGTCGCCCACGGAGCGGAGGTCCGCGAGGGAGCCGTTGTCTCCGCCCTGGATTCGGGCCCCGACGCGGTGACGGTATGCCTGGCGAACGGGGGCGACCTGCGCGCGTCGGTGGCCGTCGTGACCGCGGGGGCGTGGGCCCGGCCGCTGCTGGCCACCGCGGGCATCGAGCTCGACGTTCGCCCGACCCGGGAGACCGTGGCCTACTTCTCGGTCCCCGACGCGAGCGCCCTGCCGACCCTGGTCGACTGGGGGGAACCGGCCGTGTACTCGCTCCCGGCGCCCGGGGACGCGGTGAAGGTGGGGGAGCACCGGGCCGGCCCCGGGACGGATCCCGACGGCGGCGCGGAGCCCGACGCCGGGTCGGTCCGGCGCCTGAGCGCGTGGATGGCCGAACGCTTCCCCGGCGTCGCCGAACGGCCCCACCGGGTGGAGACCTGCCTGTACACCAACACGCCGGAGGCGGACTTCGTCCTGGAGCGCCACGGGGCGATCGTGGTCGGGCTCGCCGTGCAGCGGACACGGCTTCAAGTTCGCGCCGTGGATCGGCCGCCGCCTCGCGGAGCTCGCCACAGATTGAAACGCTCGCGCACCTGGGCGAGTATGCCCCCAGGAGACCAACCAGCCGGCCCGCCGGCGGATCCCGAGGAGGAGAGATGCGGCCCAGACGCCTGATCCCGCTCATCGCCCTGCTGTCGCTGATCGCTCTCGTGGGGGCGGCGTGCGGCGAGGACACCGTGACGCCGGGCGACACGCCCACGACGTCCCCCGCCCCGGACATCCCCGAGTTCACCACGATCGAGGACGGCGTTCTGAAGGTTGGCTCGTGCCTCGACTTCCCCCCGTTCGAGTCGGTCGTGGACGGTGACGAGGTCGGCTTCGACGTGGACCTGACCGAGGAGATCGCCGGCCGC
>JBBDTT010000199.1:0-17318 GCA_040904285.1 Actinomycetota bacterium | reverse complement strand
CCTCGATGTCGCTCGAGGTCGGCCTGCGCGCGGAGTGGGAGTGGCTCGCGAACCGGTAGCGGGCGACGCGCCCGCCGGCCGTGCGGAACCGTTCGCCGCGGAGGCGGTCCGGATCATCGAACGGTGGCGAGCCCGGCGCTTCCGGTCCCACGATCCGTACGACGGGCTCGAAACGCGCCTGGTCCCCAACGCCGCTCGCCTGCCGCGCCCGGTGCGGCTGGCCCTCGTGCAACTGCACAAGCGCTCGCCCGTGAACCTGCGGCGAGCGTTCCGGGTGCCGCCGGCCCGGAACGCGTACGCCGAGGGCCTGTTCGCCTCGGCGGGGCTGCGGCTGTGGGCGGACGGCCACGGGGAGCGCCTCCTCGAGGCGGCGGGGGAGTGCCTCGCCTGGCTGGAGGCGGCGCGGATCCGGGGCGGGTGGGCGTATCCGTTCGACGTCCAGACGAAGACGTTCTTCTATCCGAAGTCCACCCCGAACGTCGTCTCGACCGCGTTCGCCGCGCGGGCCTTCACCGACGCCGCCCGGCTGGCCGGGGAGGCGGCGGGCGCCACGATGGCGACTGAGGCCGCGCGCTTCTGCGTCGACGAGCTGCTGGTGGGTGAGGCCGGCCGGACCTGGTTCGGCTACCTGCCGGGCGACCGCGGCCTGATCCACAACGCGAACTTGCTGGCGGCGCGGCTGTGCGCGGAGGCGGGACGCCTGACGGGCGACGACGCCCTGGTGCGCATCGGGTTCGATGCGGCGCGGACCACCCTGGCCGACCAGCGCCCGGACGGGGCCTTCCGCTACGGGATGGGTCCCCGGCTGGCCTGGATCGACGGGCACCACACGGGGTTCGTCGTCGAGTGCCTCGCCGACCTCGCCGCCGCCGGGTTCGACGACGCGACGGCCCCGCTCGAGCGAGCGGCGAGCTTCTACGCACGTGAGCTCTTCACCGATGACGGGGCGCCGCGACCGAGCCCCGGGCGAGAGCACCCCGCCGACGCGATCGCCGCCGCCCAGGGGATCGAGACGTTCGCGGTCCTGGGCGACGCCGGACGCGCCGAGCGGATCGCCGCGTGGGCGCGGGCGAACCTGCGGATGCCCGGCGGGTCCTACGCGTTCCAGCGGGGCCGGTTCCACCGGAAGTCGGTTCCGTACGCTCGGTGGTCGGACGCCCCCATGGCGGTCGCGCTGGCCCGGCTGGCCGAGGCGCTGCGAGCGCGGCCGTGAGGTTCTGGGTCGACATCGCCAACTCCCCGCACGCGACGCTGTTCGCCCCGATCGTCCGCGAGCTGGAGCGCCACGGGCACCGCGCCGTGATCACCGCGTGGGACCGGGCCCAGACCGAGCAGCTGGCCAGGGGATTCTGGCCCGAGGCCGTCGTGGTCGGCGCCGGGAGCGACGCCGGCATCCTGGCCAAGGGCTTGCGGATCCGACGCCGGGCCCGGGCTTTGGCCGATGCGGTGGGCTCGGCCGGCGGCGCGGACGTCGCCCTGGGGCACAACTCCTATGCCCAGCTGCTGGCCGCCCGGGCCCTGCGGATGCCGGCGATCACGATGATGGACTACGAGCACCAGCCCGCGAACCACCTCGCCTTCCGCCTGGCCGGCAGGGTGCTCGTCCCCCAGGCGTACCCGGAGGAACGCGCCCGCCGCCAGGGGGCCGGGGCCAAGCTCGTGCGCTATCCCGGGTTCAAGGAGGAGCTGACCTTCGCGGAGTTCGAACCCGACCCCGGCTTCCGAGCCTCGATCGACGTGCCGGCCGAGGCCGTCCTCGTGGCGCTGCGGCCCCCCCCCGAGGGCGCCCTGTACCACCGGGGCGGAAACCCCCTGTTCGACGCGGCGCTGGCCCGCGTCGCGGCATCGGGAGCCGTCGCCCTGGTGTCGCCGAGGGACCCGGCGCAAGGGGTTCGCTACCGCGAGGCGGAGCCTCGGGCGCGTGTCTTGGACCGCGCCATCGACGGTGCTAACCTGCTTTTCCACTCCGACCTGGTGGTGGGAGCGGGCGGCACCATGACCCGCGAGGCGGCCATCCTGGGGACGCCGAGCTACACGGTCTTCTCGGGGAAGCCGGCCGCCGTGGACGGAGCCTTGATCGACGCGGGGAGGCTGATCAGGATCGCTTCCCCCGACGACCTGGAGAGGATCGTGATCGCTCCGAAGCCGCCTTCCAGCTGGACCCCTCGCCGCGACCGAGTGGTCGATGTGGCCGCCCGCATCGAGCGGGCCGCCGAGGACCTATGCGCACTCTGACCCGGGCCCCGGCTCCGCCGGCCATCCGCCGCCGGACGACGCATCGCGTCAAGCTGGGCTCCTTCGTCGCCCTGGGAGCGGTCGGGGCTGGACTGGTCGGGGCGCTCAGCCTGACGCTCGCGTACATGCTGAGAGACGGCGATCCCTTCTGCGCCACGGGCTGGCACCTGTGTGACCGGTCCCGGCCGTACATGCAGCTCGCGCCGTTCGCGTTCCTGATCTTCGCCGCCGTGTGGTTGCGCCGTCGACCCTGGCGGGCCCGGCGGCAGACCGGGTTCGTCGACGAGTTCGCTGAGGCCATGCGCGACGCCGGCCTCGGCTTCGCCGTCCTGATCGTGGTCACGTTCTTCTTCCGGAGCGGCTTCCGCTACCGCGGCCTCTCCTACTCCCGCTGGATCTTCCTGATCCAGCTGGTCGTCGCCACGATCGGGTGCATCGCCCTGGCGGCCGTGGTGAAGCGGACCCTGTCGTGGCTGCGCCGTCGCGGCCACAATCAGTGGAACCTGGTCGTGGTGGGGGAGGGCGAGGGCGCCGCGACCGTCGAGCGCCTGGTGAAGGAACACTCGGAGATGGGGTACAACGTCGTTGGCCGCGTCGCGGTGACCGACGGCCGGCGCGCGAATCTCCAGGAGCAGCTCCTGTCGATGGCCCGGCGGGAGCGGGTCGATGAGGTCTTGCTCGCCGTCTCCCGGATCGACCAGAAGGAGATCACCCAGATCGTCGGCGTCGCGGAGCTGGTCCACCTGGACGTGAAGGCCGTGCCCGAGCTCTTCGGCCTGCCCCCCACCAAGACCTCGCTCGAATCCCTCGGCAACCTCCCGGTGCTTGGGCTGCTCGAGGAGCCCCTGCCGGGGGCGCGGCGAGTGATCAAGCGCGCCCTCGACCTGTCCGTGGGGGGCCTCAGCCTGATCGTCGTGTCGCCGATCCTGCTGGTCTGCGCCGCGGCCGTGCGCCTGTCCTCCAAGGGGCCGGTGATCCTCCGGCAGGAGCGCGTGGGCATGGACGGGCGTCCGTTCGGGATGCTGAAGTTCCGCTCGATGGCGGCGGACGCCGACGCCTCGCTGCACGAGGAGTTCGTCGCCAACCACATCCGGAGAACGTCCGAGGAGCAGCTCGGTCTGCCCGAGGGCCGGCTGTTCAAGCTCGAGGACGACCCGCGGATCACCAAGGTCGGCAAGGTCCTGCGCCGGCTCTCGTTCGACGAGCTCCCGCAGCTGTTCAACGTCCTCCGGGGCGAGATGAGCCTGGTCGGCCCGCGGCCGGCCCTGCCGTTCGAGGTCGGCCTGTACGAGGACTGGCACCGCCGCCGCCTGGAGGTCCGCCCCGGGATGACCGGGCCGTGGCAGGTCGGGGGCCGAGGTCGGCTGACGTTCGACGACATGGTGCGCCTCGACATCCAGTACATCGAGACCTGGTCGCCGCTCGTCGACGTCCTCATCCTGCTTCGCACCGTTCCCGCGATGCTCCGCAAGGAGACCGGCTGAAGCGTCCGTACGCCTGCGTGGTCGGCGCGCGGCCCAACCTGGTCAAGGCGGCGCCGCTCGTCCGGACGCTCGCCGGGGACGGCGCCCCCTGCTGGGTGGTCCACACGGGCCAGCACTACGACCACGAGATGAGCAGGGTGTTCTTCGACGAGCTGGAGCTGCCGGAACCGGACGCGTTCCTCGGTGTGGGATCGGGGAGCCACGGCGTGCAGACGGCGACCGCCTTGGTGCGCGTCGAGGAATGGTTGCAGGCCAACCCGGTCCTCGCGGTGCTCGCGATCGGCGACGTCAACAGCACGCTGGCGGCCGCCCTGGCCGCGGTGAAGCTGCACGTTCCGGTGGTTCACGTGGAGGCCGGCTATCGCAGCCGCGACATGAAGATGCCCGAGGAGGTCAACCGCCTGGTGACCGATCACGTCTCGGCCCTGCTCCTGCCTCCCACCGGCGATGCACGGGACAACCTGCTGGCCGAGGGGATCGAACCCGAGCGGATCCGGCTGGTGGGCAACCTCATGGCCGAGACGTTCCTGGCCCACCGCGACGCGGCCGAGGACGCCGAGCCGTGGAGGCGGCACGGCCTGGCCCGGGGCGACTACCTCGTCGTGACGATCCACCGCCCCGAGAACGCAGACGATCCCGAGCGGCTGTTCCGGATCTGCGGGGAGCTCGCGGCCTCGGGGATGTCCGCGATCTGGCCGGTCCACCCCCGGACGCGCGCCGCCCTCGAGGCCCTGCCCGGGGGCGGGCGTCTGGTCCTCACCGGCCCGCTGCCGTACCTGGAGACGATCGGCCTGTTGTGCGGGGCCGCGGCCGTCGTCACCGACTCGGGCGGCGTCCAGGAGGAGGCTTGCCTGGCCGGGGTGCCGTGCGTGACGGTGCGGACCAGCACCGAGCGGGTGGCGACCATCGAGGCGGGCGCGAACCGGCTGGCCGAGCCGGATGCGGTGGGCACCGCCGTGGCCGAGGCGATCGGTTCCCGGCGGGGGTGGGCCGTGCCGGAGTGGTGGGATGGGGCGGTCAGCGCGCGGGCTTCGGCGGCGCTGCGGGAGACGTTCCCCCCGGGCTGACCAGCGTCAGAGCGGTTCCTCGGCTCAGTTCGGCCGTACGGTTCGGAGGCCGGCAAGTCGTGCCGCGGCGCTCTGGCGCTCGTCGTAGCTGACGAACGCATCGAGCGGTGACAGATCGACGGCCGCGGCCACGTGAATCGCGTCCAGCGTACGCAGCGCGGGCTCTGCGAACGCGCCGGCGGCAGCCAGGAGACCGCGGTCGAGAGGGAGCAACGCGACGGCGTCGATCAGCTCGCCGGCACGATCGATCAGGGTTTCCAGCGGCAGGCGAGGGTCGGTGGCGGCTGCACGTCTGATCGCACGCGGGAGCTCGGTGAGCGTGAGCTCGCAGGTGACTACGTCCGCGTCCGCGAGGAAGGCCCGCAGCGCATCGCTCTCGGGTTCGTCGCGGACGAGCTTCACGAGCGCTGAGGCGCCGGCGTAGAACAGTGCCACTTAGCGCTCGCCGCGGACCTCGTCCAGCGCCCGGCTGAGCGCGTGGGGGTCGCCCTCGAGCTGGAGTGGCTCGGGGAAGCCGCGGCGGGGAGGGCGCGACAGCCGTCCTTTCGCGATCAGCCGGTCGAGAGCCGCGCCCGTTGTCGGCGGCGGACCGAGCTCGGCCACCGGCCGGTTGCGATCGGTGACCAGCAGCCGCTCGCCGCGCTCGACGCGGCGCAGATACCGGCTGAGGTTCCGTCGCAACTCCGCGACCCCGACCGCTCCCGTCATGTACATGAAGGTAGCACATACCCCCCGGCCGCCCGGAGGGGGCTCAGAGCGGCGAGGATCGGTGCGGAAAAGGGGAGTGCTATGCTACACCAATGCTGATCACGGTCCCGGAAGCGGCCAGGCGCAGCGGACGCCAGGCGGAGACGATCCGTCGCTGGATCCGCGCCGGGAAGCTTCGGTCCCGCAAGATCGGGACCCAGCACCTCATCGAGGAGGAGGACCTCGACCTGCTGCTCTCCGACGGGCTCCTTCCGGCGCCGAAGGGATGGTGGGAGAAGACCCACACGGGGGAGCCCATGCCCAACGTGGTCGCGGTGCTCCGGCAGCAGCGCGCCGAGCACTGACGTGATGCTCGTCGTCGATGCGAGCGTCGCCCTGAACGCGGCATTGGAACCCCGCGGTTTCGATCGGATCGCCGACCACGATCTGAGGGCTCCGCACCTGATGTGGTCGGAGGCCACCTCGGTCCTGCGCCACATGGTGTGGCGGCAGATCATCAGCGACGAGGCCGGCGGGACGGCCCTCGATGCGCTCGTGGCGGCCCCGGTGCGGAGGCACCAGCCCGACGACCTGTACCGCGAGGCGTGGTCCGTGGCCGGTCGCCTCGGCTGGGCCAGGACCTACGATGCCGAGTACGTGGCCCTGGCCCGGCTCCTCGACTGTCCTCTCCTCACCCGCGACGAGCGGCTCTCACGCGGGGCCGGGCGGCTGATCGAGGTCGTCGGGCCCGCCGACCTCTAGGGGGTCGTGGGCAACAGAAAGGGCTCCTCGCGGCCGTCGCTACTCGCGCCCGCTCGAATCAGGCGGAGAGTTTGCGCATCCTCCGGCGGTGCGACACGAGCAGGAAGATTCCGAAGGCGACGACGGCGGCGATGGAGACCATCCCGGTGGTGATTCCGGCGGGGGTGGCGGTAGAGGCCGACGTGGCGTCCGCGGCGCCCACCACGGTCACCGAGATGATGCACCGGAAGCGTCCGCCCCCCTTGTCGCGTCCCTGGGCTCCGAAGGCCGCCGGGCCGTTCTCGACGTCGCTCGGCACCGTGATCGAGGTGAACCAGGTTCCCTCGGCGTTTGTGCTGGTCGTGACCTCAACGCTGGCGTCCGTGCTCTTCTGGTGGAAGCCGGCACGGATGGTGGTGTTCGCCTGCCACCGCCTTCCTCCGATGCGGACGGATTGGCCGGGCTCCACGGTGCGGTCGTCCACGTTACAGGTGGGATCCCTCGGCGGTGGATACGTCTGGGCCAGCGCAGGAGCGGCGACGGAAACGAGGACGCCCGCGGCCAGGGCGACGGCCAAGATCCTCCGTTTCACGTGGCAGCCTCCCTTGGAAGCGGATTCTTCAGGGACATTGACCCAGAACCCTACGGAATCGCCCAGGGCACGTCAACAGCAGACCCTCCTCTGGAAGAACCTGCCCAGGGCATCCCACGCGCGAGACAATATCGGCTTCTGGAACTCGATCTCGAACGTGAGTTCGCCCCCCGTAGTCTCGCCCTGCCAGGTGGCACGGTTACCGCCGATCTCCATGGGCACGCTGGTTCGCACGATCTGAGTCCCGGACGGCGCTTGGATCTCGAGCCGCAGACCGGTGGGGAGGATCGTGGGTTGTCCCAGGTAGGTCAGCCGGTACACCCCGTGTGACGTCGTTCCCGTCCACGCTTCCGATCTCCCGATCGCGTACTGGAGCCAGGCCGATCCCCCACTCGGAATGCTGACCGAGCCCGACAGCAGGGTGTGGCCCAGTTCGGTGTCCTCCCCGGCGCCATCGTCGGCTCCGCTCTGGCTGGATTCGAGCAGTTCAACCCCTGGAGGCAGATAGATCGAAACGAGGGAGACGTTCTCCCCCGCGTCGAAGTCGTCCGTGTACGGCCCGATCACGTATCGGGGCTGACCGGTGGCCGGGGCCCCGTTCTGGATGTCGACTCGCAAGTCCGCTCGGGCGTGGCCCTCCGCTCCAAGCTGGACCTGGTAGCGGACCGTCCGCTTCGCGTAGAAGTCGATCTTGTTCCCAGCCCCGTTGTTCACGATCGGGGCCACCACGTTGCCCTGGCCCCCCGGGAGCGCTCCGTCGGCGTTCGCCAAGGCGAGACCACGCTGGAGCGCGGGATCCCCGGTGTGCAGCTTCAAGTGACCGTTCGCTGCGGCGTCCGCGATGGCGGCTGCCGCGTCGGCGGCCGGGGCTCCCTGGAGGAATCGGGCCAAGACCAGCTGGGCGACCTCGCCCAGCAGGCGCTTTCGGGCGTCCGAATCCGGGATCAGCGCGTACGCCTCGTTCGTCACCAGGGGCACCACGTTGTCAGTGGTCACGGTTCCGAGCACCGGCGCGTTCACCGGCCCCGAGACCCGGAGCATCGCGGCCAGCGCGATCGGGTCGGCGGAGATGACTCCGTCGAGGCGCACATCCCGGGTGGCCTCGTACAGGCGCTGGAGCGCGGTCGCCGCCGACGGGAAGTCCGCGGTGAGGTTGATCACGGAGATGAATCCGGCGGCGTCCGGATACAGCCGCGCGTAGTCCGCGTTCGGCGGCTCCACCGCGCCGGGCGCAAGCCTGGGTATGTCCGTGGCAGGCTCGAAGGGGGCGAAGGTCAGCCGTCCCCGATCGGCGGTCATCACGGAGAGGTTTCCGAACAGGCCTCCCGTGCCCCGGAGTTCGGCCGGGTTCTCGGCGGCGAACAGGTAGCGCCGGGGGCCGTCGGCCCCCAGGAAGGCGGGAAAGCGGTCGACGATCACGGCGGCCGCTTCCATCGATCGGGTGAGTGGCTCGAGCTGGGTCTGGAACCGGTCACGGGCTTCGGCGAGGGGGCCCAGCAGCCAGGACGTCGCCACACGGTCCAGGGAGTCACCGGCCCGGCGGAAATGGATCAACCCCGCGTCCAGGGGCCCCGCGAGCTGCCGGAACGGTTCGATCGGGATGCGCCCGCGGCGGGGCGCCAGGCTCCCCAAGCCGTCGGGCAGCTCCGCCAAGCCCCCGGCGATCGAGATTCCCGCCTCGGCGATCTCCCCCCCCGCGTCGGCCAGGGCAAGGGCGGCGTCGGGAGTCCGTCCAAGGACGGGGAGGATCCCGGCCAGGCGTAGTAGGGGATTTCGTGCGTGGCCTCGGGCGCGCAGGAATGCGTCCTTGGCGTGGATGAACCGCTCGGACGCTGCCGCGGGATCGCCGGCCAGGAGGGCGGCCTTCGCCCGCTCGAGCCCGTCTCGCCCCTCCTCCATGTCCCTGCGAGCGGCGTTGGCCGGGAGGAGTGCGAGGGCGAAGAGGGCCACGATCGCCGCCGCTGCCAACACCGTGTACCGCTTCCATCGGCGGGGAAGACGCTTGCGCCGAACGCGAACACGCACGCGCTCCGTCCCGGCGGGCCGGCCGGGTTGGCGATCGTTCAGATCGACGATCTGCCCGGCCGTGGCGCTTCCTCCCTCGTGCCGTGGGGCTCGAAGTACGAGCCGTCGCCGCCGGGGCCGGATCGGGTCCGGTAGTAGTAGCGGTAGTAGTAGTAGGGATCCGTGCGGGACTTGGAAGGGTCGAAGCCGTTCAGCACCGCGCCGAGGACCTCCACTCCGACCTGATCCAGCCGCTCGCGAGCGTGCATGACCGCACCTCGGGTGGTGGTCTCGGCTTGGGAGACGTACAGGACGGTCTGGCAGAGCGGGGCCAGGGCCAGGGCGTCCGAGACCGCCAGCACGGGTGGCGAGTCGAGGATCACGAAGTCGGCGACCTGGCGGAACTCCGCCACGAGCTCGCCCATCGCCTCGGATCCAAGAAGCTCGGCGGGCCGGGTGGGGACGGGTCCGCTCGGCAAGACCCGTAGGTTGTCCACTCCGGGGTCCAGGAGCGTCTCCCAGGGTAGAGCCTCGCCGGCCAGGACGTTCACCAGGCCCGTCCGGTTCGGGAGGTTGAGGAATCGGTGGATCCGGGGCTTCCGAAGATCGGCATCCACCAGGATCACGCGCTTGCCGGCGTTCGCGAGGACCACCGCCAGGTTCGCCGCCGTGGTCGTCTTCCCCTCGCCCGCCGTGGCGCTCGTGACCAGGATCGCCTTGATCTCGCGCTGGGCAGCCGCGAACAGGACCGAGGTTCGTAGGGTGCGGTACGCCTCAGCCACCCCGCTCCGCGGCTCCGTCACCGTCGTCAGACGAGCCTCATCTCGCTTCTTCCAACCTGCCACCTTCGGGATCACGGCCAGTACCGGCGCCTGAGCCCGCTGCTCGAGGTCTGCCCGGCCCCGGAGCCGGTCGTCCAGGCGTTCCCGCAGGAACGCGATCCCGACGCCGAGAGCCAACCCCACGAACAGGGCCAGGGCCGCGTTCCGGAGGTGATTCGGGCTGGAGGGCGAGGACGGGAGGCCGGCGGTCTGAAGGATGTCGCCCGGGTCCACCACCACGGAGCGAAGGGGGGCCAGCTGGCTCCTGAGGACCGCGAGCTGGCTGGTGAGCTCCTCCCTGCGGCTCTGCTGCTCGGGAGTCGCGCCCGCGCCTTGCGCCGCGATGGCCGCGTTGAGCCGGTTCAGCTGCTCCGTCAGATCCCGGATCTGATCCTCGATCGGGCTCCGTACCTCGTTGAGGGCGTTCGTCGCCTGCTCGGTCTTGTAATCGATGTAGGCGTTCGCGAAGGCCGCCGCCCCTGCCTGGGCGCGGATCGGGCTGGGGTCGGAGAAGGTGATCTCCAGCACCTGGGTATTGGTGGGCACACTGACTGAGAGATCCCCGAGGAGCTCCGCAGGGTCTTCCGGTGGGCTGATGGACTCGGACGCCCGGATCGCCACCTCAGTGGAGGAGGCGATCTCCCTCTCGGTGTCGAGATTGATGAGGCTCGAGACCGGCGCGTTCGTCGCGAAAGGATTGTTGACGGGCTTGACCAGGACTTTCGTGGTCGATTCATAGATCGGCGTCTGCCGGAAGGAGAAGAACAGGGTGCTCAGGAGGATCGCGCCGGCGATCACGACGATCGACCAGCGCCTTGCACGGAGGATCGACAGATACTCGCGAAGCTGAATGCCCTCGTCCGCGGTTATGTCCTGCGTGCTCATGCGGAATCCAGATCGTCTCCGTCTTCGTCGCCGGGGGGAGGTGCCTTCGAGGGATCGGAGGGCGACGACGATAGCACGCCACCTTGCTCATGCTCGGGGAGGGGCTCCTGGAGTGGGACGATGGCGATCCGCCCGCGATAGACGCTCTCGAAGATCCATAGGAGCTCGGCTCCCATTGCGATGGTGACGCCGACCAGGATCCAGCTCAGCACCTCGTGGCCGAGCTGAAGGAGAACCAGGGCGATGAGCCCGGTGGCGATGGCGGCGCCGTACGTGGTGAGCGCGATGCGCCGGGGGTCGGCCCCGAGGATCAACAATCGGTGAGAGGAGTGATCCGTCCCTCCCTGAAAGATGGGGCGCTTGGCCCGCCACCTGGAGAGCACCACCAAGGCCATGTCGAACAACGGGACGGAAAGGATCAAGAACGGCACCGCTCCGCGCACCACGACAGGTTGCCCGTCGATCCTCAGCTTGATGGCGCTCACCGAGAGCAGGAACCCCAGGAAGAGCGTGCCGGCATCACCCATGAAGACCTTCGCCGGGGGGAAGTTGTGGGGAAGGAACCCCGCGCAGGCTCCGGCCAGCAACGCGGCCATCAACGAAACGAGCAGCTGGCCTTGCTGGTACGCGACCACGAAGAAGAAGATCGAGGCGATGGCCGTGGTACCCGCGCTGAGTCCGTCCATGTTGTCCAGGAGATTCACCGCGTTCGTCACCGCCAGGACGACGAAGATGGTTGCCGCCAGGTCGATCGCGACGACTCCCGTCGGTCCCAGGCGGATCCCGACGATCCAGAGCCCGACGCCCGCCGCGGCCTGAACCAGCAGCCGGGGAAGCGGACCGATGGTGCGCCAGTCGTCGATGAGCCCGATGGCCGCGACGGCGAATCCTCCGCCGGCGATGGCGGCGACCTCGCCGCGGAGGCTGGGAGCGAACATCAGCCCGCCGACCAGTGCCAGCAGGACCGCGCCGGCGATGGCCAACCCTCCCAGGTACGGGGTCGCCACCTGGTGATGCTTGTGGTCCGCGGGATGGTCCACCAGGCCGACCCGGAGCGCGAGCCGACGGGCGAGAGGGGTGGCCAGGAACGCGAACAGCGCGGTACCGGCGAACAGGAGTCCGTCGGTGGCCAGGCGGGACATGGCGATCAGGCCTCCGCGGCGACCTGCTGCTGCTCGAGCTCGTACGCAGCGACGTCGCGGACGATCTGCTCCAGCGAGCGCGTAGGCGCCCAGCCGGTGACGCGGCCGATCTTCGAGATGTCCGGATAGCGGCGCTCCATGTCCTCGAATCCGGGCTCGTACGCCTCGCTGTACGGGACCAGGCGCACGCCCGAGGACGAGCCCGTGAGCTCGATGACCAGGTCCGCCAGGTCGCGGATCGTGGTCTCGTTCTCCGAGCCGATGTTGAATACGTCACCCACTGCCGCGTCCGACTCCAGCAGGCGGATGAGCCCGTCCACGGTGTCGTGGACGTGGCAGAAGCAGCGCATCTGCGTGCCCGACCCGTACACGGTCAGGTCCTCTCCCACCAGGGCCTGGTGTACCAGGCGCGGGACGACCATCCCATAGGCCCCCGTCTGGCGAGGGCCGGCGCAGTTGAACAGGCGGGCCACGATGGTGGGCAAGCCCTGCTCCCGGAAGTACTCGTACGCGAAGATCTCATCGACGGCCTTCGACGTCGCGTACGACCAGCGCCGCTTGAAGGTCGATCCCATGATCCGGTCCGAGTCCTCGTGGAGGGGACCCTCGGAGTTCTTCCCGTAGATCTCGGAGGTCGAGGCTACCAGGACCTTCTTGCCGGCCCTGGCGGCGGCCTCCAGGATGACTTCCGTGCCCTTGATGTTGTTGAGGACGGTCTCCAGGCCTCTGCTCACGATGAGCTGCACCCCGACGGAGGCTGCCAGGTGGACGACGACGTCGGCGTCATCGACGGAGCGCTTGACCAAGAGCGGATCCAGGACCGAGCCGGTGCGGAAGTCGACGGAGGGGGCGAAGGGTCCCTCCAGAAGATGCTGGACGTTCCGGTACTGCCCGGTGGACAGGTTGTCGAGCAGGATGACCTCATCGCCGCGGCGGAGCACCATGTCAGCAAGGTGCGAGCCGATGAATCCGGCTCCCCCTGTTATCAGATACCGCGTTGGGTTCATGATCAACCTGACCTGTTGTAGTCGAAGTCCTCCGGACTAGGCGGTGTTCGATCAGCTCCTCGGGCCGCGAAGAGCCTATCCGGCGAGGGCGCCATCGTCACTCGTCCCGTAGGGCCCGCGAGTCCCGTATGGGTCTGCGGACGCTACCGATTCGAGAACGTCGCGATAGCGTTCCGTGGCGATCTCCCGCCGGTACTTGAGGTCGAATTCCAGCCTTGCTCGGCGGCCTGCCTCCTTTACGTCTACCGTGCCGTCAGCGAACCGCGCGATGGCATCGGCCATGCCAACAGCGTCGCCTGGCTCGACCCGAAGCCCCGCCTGACTTTCATCGATTATCCGCGCTACCTCGCTCCCATCCTCCACGGCAGCCACAAACGGACGGCCAAGGGCCAGGATTCCGTAGACCTTGCTGGGCACGACGGAGCCAGTGAGTCCGGGCGCTAGAGAAACCAGATGGAGGTCGGCAGTCGCGAGGAGGAGCTGGGCTTCCGTCTTTGGCTGGTAGGGCAGGAACGTGATATTCGAGAGACGTCTACGCTGGGCCGAACGCTCCAGATGTCTCTTCGCGGCGCCGTCGCCGACAAACGCGATTAGGATCTCAGGGCGGCTTCGGAGTCTCTCGGCAGCGTCGATCACCACCTCCAAGTTCTGCGCCAGCCCGACGTTCCCGCCGTGGATGACGACGAACCGGTCGCCCCACCCAAGCGAGTGGCGGACCCCTGCGGACTCCTGCTGGTCCACCGCGTAGTCGCTTCCCCAATTCGGGATGAACTCGATCTTGCCCGCGGGGACGCCGTCTCGCTCCAACTTCTCCTGCATGTCTCGTCCGATTGCCACGATCATCGTGGCGGCGCGCCTTAGCCGTCGGTTCAGGCGCCTGAGGAGCCACACGACGATCGGATTGTCCACTCTGCCCAAGGCAATGCCGACCTCGGGGAAGATGTCCTCGCAAACGTAGACGAACGGAACGCGATAGCGACGCGCCGCAAGAAGACCGATCATTCCGATTACCGGTGGGTCGGTCATCGCCACCACTACATCGGGCTTTGGGCCGCTCGCCGCCCGGGCCAGCGAGGTCAGTACGAACGAGCCGTAGTTGAGGAGACGGCCCGGCATGCCGCCTCTGCGAAATGCCGTGGACCATGCCCGGTCCACGCGAACGGCGCGTGGGCGGTACAGGCCGGCCTCTGGGTTGTAGCTGGGCCGGCCGACCACCACTCGCACGCTGTGGTCGCGGGCCAGATCCTCGGACAACTCTCCCAACAGGTATGCAGTCGCGGACACATCCGGCGGAAAGTACTGATTCACGAACAAGATGCGCATGGGCCTGACTATAGTTGGCCTAGGCGAGAGCTAATCATTGACACCGGGGAGTGGACTTCGTATGAAAGTGCTGGTTACTGGATCCAGGGGCGCAGTTGGCACGCACCTGGTTGAAGAGCTGGAGGGGAGGGGCCACGAGGTATGGCGGATGGACCGCGGCCACTATCACGAGGGGACCTTCGTTCGCGGGGATGTCGGCGAGTACCGGCAGTTCGAGCGGGTGGTCGAAGCATCGTCACCGGAGCTCGTGTATCACTTAGCCGCTGAGTTCGGACGCCGCAACGGCGAAGACTTCTACGAAACGATGTGGAGGGCGAACGCCGTCGGCACGAAAAATCTGCTGACCCTACAGCGTCGCCACGGGTTTCGCTCGGTGGTGTTCAGTTCTTCCGAGGTGTACGGCGATTACGACGGGACGATGGTGGAGGACGTCCTGGAGCGGGTCCCGATCCGCCAGCTCAACGACTATGCGATGTCCAAGTGGGTCAACGAGATGCAGGTCCGGAACGCGGCCGACGAGTGGGGTAACGAGGTCGTGCGGGTCCGGCTCTTCAACACGTACGGGCCCGGGGAGTACTACAGCGAGTACCGCAGCGCGATCTGCAGGTTCATCTACAACGCAATGTTCCGCGCGCCACTCACGATCTACATGAACCACCGGCGCACGTCGACATTTGTTACGGACACATGCCGCACCCTCGCCAACATCTCGGACCACTTCGTCCCTGGAACCGTATATAACATCGGCGGCGAAGAGCTCCACGACATGAAGTCCGTCAACGAGATGATTCTCGAGTACATGCAGCTCGACGATGCGCATGTCACCTACGAGGAATCCGAGCCAATGACTACCCGGGACAAAGTTGTTGACGTGTCGCGCGCTAAGCAGGATCTCAATCACCGGCCGGAAACTCCTCTAGAGATTGGGATCCCCAAAACGGTGGACTGGATGCGGTCCGTCTACCAGTCCTGAGGCGCCTCGCCGCGACTACTTGTATCGGCCCTGCAGAATGGCCACGATCCTCTCGGCGGCGTGACCATCCCACAGAAGCGGCCGCCGCGGCTGGCGAGCTGGAGCCGCGGCGATCTTCTGAACGGCAGATTCGACCCGATCCCTATCCAGACCCACGATTTCGTTCGTCCCTTCGTCGACAGTGATGGGACGCTCCGTGCGGTCACGCAGGGTGAGACAAGGAATCCCGAGAACAGTTGTCTCCTCTTGCATCCCGCCAGAATCGGTGAGCACAACCAATGATCCTGACATGAGCGCGAGGAAGTCGATGTAGCCGAGAGGCTCGATTACCTGTGCGCCGCTCTGCTCGAGGCGCGTAAGCATTCGGCTCTCTAACAGTCGTTTCTTCGTGCGAGGATGGGCGATGAGGAGTAGGGGCATTATCTGCGCCGCCGCTGCCAGCACGTCGACCACCAGTTCCAAGGTGGAATCCGCGTCGACGTTTGCCGGCCGATGCAGCGTTGCCATTAGATACTCCTTCTTCCTGAGGCCCAGGACGTTGAGGATCGGGGATCTCTCAGCGCTGGATCGGAGCGAGTCGAGCGAGTCGATCATGACATTCCCGACCAGATGGACTCGCTCGCCTTCTATCCCTTCCCGAGCCAGGTTCTCGACAGCGTCTGCCGAGGGAGCAAACAGGAGATCCGAAACGGTGTCTGTGATGATGCGATTTATCTCCTCCGGCATGGTGCGGTCAAAGCTCCGCAGGCCAGCCTCCACGTGCGCAACGGGGATGTTCAGCTTGACGGCACAGAGGGCTGCCCCGAGCGTCGAGTTCACGTCTCCCACCACAACCACAACGTCCGGTTACTGGTCAGCCAAAAGAGACTCCAATCGCAGCATGACATGGGCAGTCTGTTCAGCGTGAGTCCCCGAACCTACGTCGAGTTCGAAGTCAGGCGGCGGCAAGCCGAGCTCTTGCAGGAATACCTTCGACATCTCCCAGTCGTAATGCTGTCCGGTGTGGACGAACAGGGGGATGAACGACCCACTCGCGAGCATCGCCCGATGAATGGGGGCGATCTTCATGTAGTTTGGTCGCGCACCTGCCACCTGGAGTGCTCGTATCACTTGCTGGCCACACCAGACCTGTTCACCAGAGAAACGGTGCCTCGAGGGTCATGCCAGAGGCCGAGTGCGATTCCGGATGCTAGAAGTGGTCTGTGCGCGCACACTTCAGACACGGCGCCGCGTCCTCCCGACTGAGCTCTCGGAGAATCACGGACAGAAATGCCCTGATTCATTCCAGGGGATATTACGCGTCGATCTTCCTGCGGGCGGTCCCTGAGAATCGCGTCTGGGGCTAGGTGCCCCACTGACCGGATCTGATCCACGGAAATCCCACGGCACGTGGCCCTCCCGTGGCCCTCCCGCCGGCTCTGCGTGGCTCCCAGGGGCGCCGTTTCGACGACGATGCGATGGGAGTGCCCGCCGCCCGCGCCAGGTCCCTTGCACAGCATTGGCCGCACCACCGCGACGAACGAGTCGCCTTCGCTGGGTAAGCCAACGGATTCGGATGAATGCGAAGGCGGCAAGAAGGGAAACCAGTCCTTGAAGGAACCTCACGAAGGCGTCCGGCCATGTCGCTCCGAAATAGCCGAGAGTTGACATCACGAGTGCTCCGAACGTGAAGACCCACGCACTCTGGCTTCGAAGACTGAAGCGAAGTGCCAGTGTAACAGCGATGGTCACCAGGATGACCCCCGCGTGTCCGTAAAGAACTAGGAGCTCTCCCAACGTGGTCAGTGAGTAGGCGCTAGTAGCCACACTGCCTGTGGCCACCGAGAAGTGTCGAGATGTGAGGAGTTGCCCCCTAGCGGGATCCAGAGCGCGGGGAATCAAGCCGAATCTCAGGATAGTTGCAAGGTCCGGCAAGAACTTCTTGTCGAGGGTGAGATGCTCTGCGAAGCCAATCGCCTGATTGAGATGTAGGCGATCGGCGGCAGTGATCTCGGTCGAGCTCCTTGTAG
The DNA here is from genome assembly GCA_040904285.1 of Actinomycetota bacterium. Taxonomy (GTDB): domain Bacteria; phylum Actinomycetota; class UBA4738; order UBA4738; family JBBDTT01; genus JBBDTT01. The sequence goes on along the minus strand of JBBDTT010000199.1, from coordinate 348 downwards.
CGCCCTCGCCAAGCCTAATCTCATTTCGAGCTGCGAAAACGAGCGGCCACCCAAGCAGCGCCACAACGACCAGAACCAGCAAGGTTCGGAGCTTGATCAGATCGCGTACCCACAACAAGAAAACGATGGCAAACCCGAATGCCACCGAGGCAGAAAGAATCGCCGAGATAAATAGGTCTGCGAGAAAGAGAACCAACCCAGTGAGTCCGATCGCGCTATACAGGGTACGGGCCGGAGGCTTCAGATGGATCAGCAACGCGCATCCAATGAGCGTCCAAGCCTGGAGGGGAGTAAACAGGCTGGCCAATCGCGGGAGGGCAGCTCCGCTGATCTGAGCCTCATAGGTTT
>JBBDTT010000198.1:0-17614 GCA_040904285.1 Actinomycetota bacterium | reverse complement strand
CCAGGGCGGCCGGCGCTCGTTCCTGTACGACGTGTTCGACCTCCTCCGGTCGAATCTCATCTCGCTGACCGGCCTGTTCGGGCTCCTGGACGACGCCTTCAGCAACCTGGCCCTGCCGCTGGTCTCCCCCGAGCGGGGCAACCGCGAGTCCGGCCGGTTCGACGACCCCAACCAGCTGTGGGCGCTGTGGACGCTCGCCAAGGGCATGGAGCAGCTGAACCGGGCCGTCGACGTCCTGGACTACTCGCTCCAGCTGGCCCGCAACGGCCTGAAGGGTGAGATCGGCACGCTCTCGCAGATGCGCCACCTGCTGGGCAAATCGACCGATCCCGCCGCGGTGAGCTCGGGCACGATCACCGAGCTCCCCCCCGCGCTGATCGCGGCGATCGCGGACTCCCTCGCCGCCGGCGACCCCGCGGCCATCCCCGTCGAGGTCGAGGAGGCGATCCTTTCGATCATCGACCAGGTCATCGCCGGCTCGATCTGGCAGAACATCAAGGACCTCGAGTTCGTGATGGGCTGCGAGGACTGCGGGACCGATCCCAACACCGAGCTCCCCGAGGCCCCGATCACGAACACGCCGAGCGACCCCGTGGCCGGCCTGGTGATCAGCGTCATCCGGCTGAAGATGGCCCTGTTCGAGCAGAACCTCACGTGTCTGCAGAAGGAGGACCACACCAACCAGTGCGCGACGTTCTCGGGCGTGTCCAACACCGCGGAGTCGACGGCCGCGAACGACTGGCGCAAGTACACGACGATCACGTTCCCGTTCGGCCAGGAGGAGATCGCGGACGGCCTGTACCACCTGAAGGTGGACGGGGTCGACCTGGTGCAGGCGGCCCTGGGCAACAAGGACACGCCGAACTCGATCATCTGGGCGATGCACGTCTTGACCGACGGCATGGAGTCGCTGTCGGACTCGTTCCACCAGCTCGGCGCGACATGGCGCTACCTGGCCGACTCGCTGCAGAACTTCGGCATCTTCGGGGTGGAGACCGCGAAGAACACCCTCCAGCTGGACATCAACAACCTCGACCTCGCTAGCGCCCAGCGCTCGGCCGCGGCCCGCCGCGTGGCCCGCTCGACCGCGTTCATGGGCGCGCCGGTGGCCACGAAGAAGACCCCGGTGACCACGCAGTTCGTCCTGGCGTACTCGACCGACCCGGACCGCTCGCCGGTCGCCGGGGCGATCTCGACCACGGGCGGAAAGATCCTCGTCCTCCTCGCGTTCGCGATGCTGATCGCCGTCCTGGTCGGCTTCGCCCGATTCCGGTGGTACCTGCTGTGAGCCGCCTGCGCGTTCCCACCGCCCTCGTGGCCGCCCTGCTGGTCTTCTCGGCGTGCGGCACGCCGAAGGGGACCGGCGTCCAGGAGACGTTCGACCCGCAGGCGGAGATCCCCGAGCTCGAGGGTGTCGCGGAGGGCGGCGCCGACGAAGGCGCGTCCGAGGGCCTCGGCGAGGCCCCGGTCGACGTGTCCGAGGCCGCCCCGCCCGGCCTGCGAATCGCCCGCTTCACCATCTCGCCGATCACGCCGGCCCTTCGCGACGCGATCAACTTCACCGGGTTCCAGTCGGGCGGCACGAGCGGCCTGATCGAGCTCCCGGTCTTCGGGCTCAACGACCGTCAGAAGATCTACTACCTGGTCGTCCCGGTGATCAACGAGGGCGACGCGCCGGTCCGCAACCTCAAGGCCCGCGCCGACTTCTTCGACTCCCAGGGGCGCCAGGTGTGGTCGGAGACGCTGGCGTTGACCCACCTCCCCACCCGGCTGGCGCTCAACCCGCCGAGCCTGCCCAACGAGGACGAGCCCCAGCCGCCCCTCGGCCCCGACGTGAGCGGCTACGGCCTGTACTACTTCCCGACCAACGCCGGGCTGTTCGTGTTCTCGGTCCCGGACCCCACGATCGCCCAGACGGTGCGGTCCTGGCGGCTGACCTACCTGGTGAGCACCTCGTGAGGCGGCCGGCCGTGCTCCTCGGCGCCTTCGTCCTCCTGGGGGCGGCCTGCAACACGACCAACACGGGGCAGGCTCCTCAGCCCGGGCCCACGGGGACGAACGGGACGCCGGCGGCCGACGTGCGGATCGGACTGCTGTACACGGTGGGAGGCCAGGGCGGCGAGTTCGCCCAGGCCGCCCTCGGGGTGGCCGACCTGGTCGTGGCGGACGCCCGCGAGGACGGCGTCGAGGTGGCCATCGAGTCGGCGGACTACGAGGGAGAGCCGAAGACCGCCCTGCGGCAGGCCCGCGACCTGGCGCAGCGCGGCGTGGCCGGCATCGTCGTCGCCACCGACGACCCCGAGGTGGCCGAGGCCCTCGGCGCGTTCGGCGAAGTCCCCCTGCTCTACGCCCTCATCGCGGATGACGACGCGGTCGCGAACGATCCCTTCGCGTTCCGCCTCACGCCGTCCAACGAGTTGCAGGCCCAGAAGCTCGCCGCGTTCCTGGTGGAGAGCCGGGGCTACCAGAAGATCGCGATCCTGCACGACAGCTCCGACTTCGGCCGCGAGGGCGGGGACGACCTCGACGCCGAGCTGTCCTTCGCCGGCGCCGACGTCGTGCTGAACGCCGAGTTCAAGCCCGGCGGCGACGTCCACACGTCGGTCAGTCATGCGGGCCAGCTCGGAGCGGAGGCCCTGGTGGTGTGGACGCGGAGCATCGCGGAAGCCGGGCGCATCACGATCGACGTGCACGAGTCCACCCAGTCCTACCAGCTCGTCTTCTCCGGGAACGTGGCGACGGCCTCGTACGGCAAGAACGCGTCGAGCCAGGTCGTGCCGGTCGCCTTCCGCGACGGGATCCTGTCCGTCGGCACGTGGGCCGGCCCGTGGTTCGCCGAGGTGCCCTCGATCGGCACGTTCTACCGGCGCTTCCGCGTGGAGCAGAACGCCTTCGCCCCGGTGCAGGCCGCGCAGGTGTACGACTCGCTGCTCCTGCTCGCCACGGCGGCCGGCAAGGTCGGCGACGACCCCACGGCGGTCGCCACCGAGCTCGAGGCGACAACCGACTTCCGCGGCGTCGGGGTGCCGGTGTCGTTCACCCCCGACGACCACGAGGGAGTCGGGTTCGAGGACCTCGCGGTCTGGGGGTTCACGCGGATGCAGTCCTCCGACGGCGGCGAGTTCTTCCCCGAGGTGGACACCGGCGGCGGGTTCTTCACGATCGTGCCGTCCTCCGTGACCCTGCCCGACGAGCTGGCCTACCTGCTGACGGGGATGAACGGTGCGTAGGGTGCTCGGGGTCACGGCGCTGTCGGTGCTGGTGCTGCTGACGTTGCCGGTCTCGACCGCGGCGGCCCGCGACTGGCCGGTCGTGGGGGGCGGCGACGGGTTCAGATCCGGCTTCAACCCGGACGAGAAGACGCCCTACTTCGTTCGCAATGGGGCGGCGGCGCTGCAGCCGAAGCCCAAGTGGATCACCAAGATCTCCGATCTCCCCTCGGGCGTGTTCATCATGGGCGGCACGATGGTCGCGGACGGCAAGGTCTACGTGACCGGCGCCTCCACGAACACGATCCTCGCCCTCGACCAGGACACCGGCCTGCCGGTATGGCGGTTCTCGCCCGACTCGCGCGGCTCGAAGAACCTCCCCGGCGACGGCTACACGGGCGCCTACACGGCGACGAACGCGCCGCGGTGGGTGAACGGCGTCGTCTACGCGTCGTTCTCGAACGGCACGGTCTACGCGCTCGACGGCGACAACGGCCACAAGCTGTGGCGCTGGGAGGTCCCCGATCCCGGCGGGCCCAAGGAGGTCACCGACCACACCCTGCCCGCCGATGTGGAGTGGAACTACTTCAACCCCGAGCATCGCGCCAACCCGCTCCGCCGCGAGGTCGCGCCGTTCACCGGCGACTACCCGAAGCTCCACTCGGTGGTCGACGAGTGCCACGGACGGGTCCACGTCGAGACGCTGGACGGCCGGCTGTTCTCGATCGACGCCCGGGACGGGACCACGATCTGGCACCGCTACGCGGGCGCTCCCGACTGGCCCGGCGAGTTCAACTACCCGGACAACGAGGTCGGCGGCCTGACCCCGAACCTGGGCCGTCCGACCCGGCGTTTCGAGGCCCGCCCCGGCCCGGGCTGCCTGGGCCAGTACCTGTTCCTGCCGACGGAAGACGGCTTCGTCAAGCTGTTCGACGAGAAGACCGGCCGGTTCCTCGGGGCGTACGACTTCTTCCATGCGGGCGACCTCGGCTTCGTGCACGACAGCGGGGGCGGGCTGGCGATCCCCTCGAACACCACCGCCAACCAGAGCGACGGCATCGACCTCGTCGTCAACTCGGTCAACAACCGCATGGTCCGGATCAACGTCCCGGAGATGACGCCGCAGTGGCGGCACGACGAGGGGGACACCGGGCAGCTGTCCCTGTGCGTCGATCGATCCGATCGAGCCACGTGCTCCGTGCTGCCCACGACGTTCGGCGCGACCTCCGACGGCCCCATCGGCGGTGGCGTGTTCGGCGGCAACCTGTCCGTCGACTACGACGCCGGCGTGATCGCCAACGCGAACCAGGACGGCCACCTCTACATGTGGACCGACGTCGACGTCACCGGCCAGGACCCGCCCCTCATCCCGAATCCGGACGGCTCGGGGATCGGGACGTGGACGAACGCTCCCAACCCCCAGTCGATCCCCAACCCCCCGAAGGACTCCCTCTCCCACTACCTGCCGCGCGACGGCAAGAACGGTCCGTGGGAGTCCCGGACGAGCGTCCTGTCGTCGTCGGTGATGGGAGGCGGCGTCGTGTACTACAACGCCGCGTGGGAACACGCGATGTACGGGATCCAGTATCTGGACGCCGCGGGCGAAATACTGCCGACGCCGAAGCTCGTCTTCAAGTACACGCTCGAGCGCGACGCCGACTTCCGCTACCCCCCGTTCGGTGACACCTACCCCGAGGACATCGTCGACCTCGACCGCCTGTTCATGGGGTCGCCGGCCCTCGCCGACGGGCACCTGTACACGACCTCGTTCGACGGCCAGGTCTACGCGTTCGACCTCCAGAACCCGGTCGCGCGGACGCAGAAGAACCTGGCGATCCTCGGCTCGGGGCTGGTGCCGTTCGTCCCCAAGTGGACCGAGCCGCTGGGCACGTTCGACCGGGTCTGGACCGACGACGAGTGGTACAAGAATCAGGACCCGATCAACGGCAACCCGGACTACCGGCTGCCGGCCGGCCTCCTCCCCTTCGGCCTGCCGGGCGTGGCCCTCGCCGTGTGGGCCCGTCGCCGGATCGCCCGCGCCCCTGCCCCCGTGACCGGCCGCAGCCCCGTCGACCTCCGGCCGCCGGACCTCGACCTGCCGAGGGGGACCCGGTGGCGGTGAGCACGCGCCTGCGTGAGCGGGTCTCCGTGGCCGTCAGGCCCGAACCTCGCGTGAAGGGCGAGGACACCCGCGCCGTCTCGGTCCCTTGGCGGCGGATCGGTCTCTCGATCCTGGTCCTGTTCGCGGTCCTCGCCGCCTGGGCGGTGACGACGAACACGTACGCGGTCGTCTGGCAGCAGCACCTCGCCGGCCGGTGGGACGCCACAGTGGCCCGGGGCGAGCCGCTCGCCGGCCCGGCGCCCGGTGAGGCCGTGGCCCGCATCTCGATCCCGAGCCTGGGCTTCGAGCGGATCGTCCTCGAGGGCGTGGACCGGGCCACGCTGCGCAAAGCCCCCGGCCATCAGCCCGGCACCGCCCTCCCCGGCCAGACCGGCAACAGCGTGATCCGCGCCCATCGCTTGATCTGGTCCGCACCGTTCCGCAACCTCGCCGAGGCCTCGTTCGGCGCGCCGGTGTACGTGCAGCTCGCCGACGGGACCGTGCGGACCTATCTGGTGGCCGGCATCTTCCGGATGGATCCGGGCGACCCGGAGCTGACCGCGGAGCCCAGCGGGCTGTCGTCTCTGACGTTCGTCACGTCCGATCCACCCTTCCGCGCCGACCGCCTGCTGGTCCTCAAGGCGGTCCTCCCGCCGGGGGAGCCGCAGCCGTGATCGGGCGCGCCGTGCGATGGGTCTCGAGCTGGCTGGGAGTCCTCCCGGGCCGCCTGGAGTCGCCGGGCCAGGTCAAGCGGCGCCTCCTGTTCGTCACCCTGATCGCCGCCCTCACGGTCCTGGGCGCCTCGAGCGTCATGAGCGGGCCGGGCGGCGGGCCGTTCAACCAGGAGGAGCTCCGGGACCTGTCCGGGCTGCCCGTACCGCCCGTCCACTTCGTCCAGGACGCGGACGGCACATATCACGAGCTCAGCCCGGACGAGCTCGAGCAGCTCCGTCAGCTGCAGGAGCTGATCCGCCAGTTCCCCGCGCCACAGAACTTCGGTGGGGGTTCCGTGCCCACCGTCCAACCGACCCCGAACGCCCAGGATGGAGGTGGCTGAGGTGTTGCCGAGCCTGCCCCCCGAGGAGATCCGTAAGCGGCGCTACCGGCCCGATCGACGCCTGAAGGGCAGGGACCGTGGGCGCTACCCGTACGCGCACACCGAGCACGGCCCGCTGACCGAGGACGAGGCCACGGGCATCGGGTACGACACGAGGGTCAACCGCCGGGACTTCCTGACGGTGGCCGGCAAGCTGGGCCTCGGCTCGATGGCCACGGCGGCGCTCTATCCCGCGTTCCTCGCGTCCTGCGGGCGCACGATCGAGGATGCCGCGGGCGTCGGGTTCGGCGTCGGCGGCGGGGGCGGCGACACGATCAACATCGGCATCATCTCGGTGTACTCGGGCGTCGGCGCGTTCATCGGCACGCTGACCAAGCACGGAGCCGAGCTCGCGGCCGAGCAGATCAACAAGCACGGGGTCAACATCCCGCCGGTCGGCGACGGGATCTTCCCCGACTTCGACGCCTACCAGGCCCAGACCGACGGCGGCGTGCTGGGGGGCAAGAAGATCAACCTGATCCAGCGCGACGACAACCTGTCGGCACAGGTCGCCGTGTCGGCGCTGCAGGAGATGATCTCCAAGTACCAGATCAAGGGCGTGATCTTCGCCGGGCTCCTGGACGACATCTACGCCTGCAAGCGCCTGATCCAGCAGTCCAACATGCCGGCGATCGCCTGCTACTCGGACATCTTCTCGACCGGCAACCTGTACCCCCAGTCCGACTACAAGCAGGTCTTCCAGATCTTCCCGCCGGACGTGTGGGCCACCGAGGTCCTGGCCGACTACGCGATCTCGGACCGCGGCTACTCCAGTTTCGCGTTCATCGGCGACAACACCAACATCGGCAACCAGGGCCGGGCCCAGGTCGCGAAGGCCCTGTCCGAGCGGGGTGCGACCCTGGCCGCGTCGGAGCAGTACAACGTCGGCGACACCGACATGACCGCGCAGATGCTGCGGATCCGGGGCACCGGCTGCGAGGCGCTGTTCCTGTGGGGCCTGGCCGGGGACACGGCGCACGGCCTGCAGAACATCGAGGCCCTCGGGGGCGGCTACGTCGACCGCGACCGGGCGCGGGCCGGCGGGTGGAACCCCCAGATCCTCGGGTTCCCGGGCGGCGCGGCCGAGCGGACCTTCGCCGAGCTGGCCGGGCCCGCCGCGAAGTCCGGCACGGTCTCGACCTGGTACATGGGCGGGATCGGCTACATCCCCGAGTTCCAGGGCGCGGTCGAGCTGTTCAAGCAGCGGTGGGGCTCCTCGCCGACGGGCGGCGAGAACAACCCCTCCGACTCCGTGTTCCTGCTGGCCAAAGCGTTCGACACCGCCGGCGGGACCGACCCGGCCCAGGTCATCGCGACCCTCGAGAAGACAAGCATCAACTTCTCCTCGGCGACCCCGCACGCGTTCGCACCGGACCGCCACATCTCGCTCACCAAGGAGGACATCGTCGGCGTCTGCCTCGAGCGCGGGAAGGCCGTGAACACGAACCCGCCGTACGAGCTCGGCACGGAGTTCACGGAGTTCTTCGCGCCGGGCTACATCGGGCCGACGCACTTCGTCCGGCTGAACCTGGAGGCCAACCTGAAGAAGTACCCCGCCCTCGAGGGGATCTTCCTGGAGAAGGGCTACGGCACCCAGTGCACCAAGGTCGAGGACCCGAACAGCGAGTTCGGGTTCCGGCTGACCAACGACTGCAAGATCCACTAGGGGAGGGGTGCGGGGATGGAGCTGATCCTGCAGAGCGTGATCTCCGGGCTGCTGCAGGGCAGCGTCTACGCCGTGCTCGCCCTGGCCTACTCGATCATCTACATGACCACCCGGACCATCAACTTCGCCCAGGGCCAGCAGCTGATGGCGGGAGCGTTCATCTACTACGGCCTGTGGATCGGAGTGGGACTGCCCTGGCCAGCGGCGCTACTCGCCGCGGTCGCGGCGTCGATCCTGATCGGCATCCTGGTCCAGCAGACGGCGCTGCGGCCCCTCGGCCAGTTCGACCCGAACACCAACATCGGCTGGATCCTCACCACGCTGGCGCTCGGGCTGATCCTGCAGGACCTGGTGCGGTTCGTGGCCGGAACCGAGAACCGGACCCTGCCCAAGGTCGTCGAGTCGATCGGGGGCCGGTCCGCCATCTCGGGGATCGACATCCAGAAGTACCTCATCTTCACCGTGGGCATCTCCCTGGCCCTCGTCCTGGAGGTCACCCACCGCAAGACGAAGCTCGGGCGGGCCCTGCGGGCCACGGCCCACGACCGCAACACCGCCGCCCTCATGGGGATCAACCCCCAGTTCATGGTCCTGTACTCGTTCGGCCTGGCCGGGGCGCTCGCCGCGATCGCGGGATGGCTCATCGCGCCCGTCACGTTCGTCACCCTGGACATGGGGACGTTCACCGGGCTCAAGGCCTTCGCGGGGGCGGTGGTCGGCGGGATCGGGTCGACCCGGGGAGCTCTGGTGGGCGGACTGGTGGTCGGGCTCGCCGAGTCGTCCACGGTGCTGTTCAAGGCCCAGCAATGGGGCAACGCGATCGTGTTCGCGCTGCTCATCCTGATCCTGATGGTGAAGCCGACGGGCATCCTCGGCGACGCCCTGATCGAGAAGGTCTGAGGCGATGGCGCGGCGATCGAACCTCGAGCGGCTGCAGGCGGCCTCGGAGAGCGCCAAGCGCGAGCGCGACCGGCGCCGGGCGGTGCGGATGATGCAGCGCATCGCCGAGGACGGGAACGACCCCCAGGCGGTGGTCAACGAGGCGCTCCTCGCCACCGAACGGACCGACGAGCAGGTCGACGTCCCCCTCGACGCGCCCTCGCCCGACGCCGCCACCTGGGAGGAGGCCGTCCAGCCGAAGGCGTTCAGCCCGCGAGACCTTCTGAAGCCGCGCTACGTGGTCTACGGGCTGCTGCTGCTCGCGCTGATCGCCTATCCGCTGGGGAGCCTCCCGATCTTCCCCCTCGACCAGGACAAGTTCCTGTCCGTCAACTTCATCCTGCAGTACGCGATCATCATCACGGGCCTGAACCTGGTGGCCGGGTTCACCGGCCTGCTCTCGCTCGGACAGTCGATCTTCACGGCGATCGGGGGCTACGCATCGGCGATCGTCACCGTGCGCATGTTCCCGGACTGGCACGGCGGGCCCTGGCTGGGGCTCGCGTTCGCGATCCTGGTGAGCGTCGGCATCGCGGTGGTCCTCGCACTTCCCTCGCTCCGGGTACGGGGCGCGTACCTGGCCATCGTCACCCTGGCGTTCGTCCCCATCTTCGCCACCATCTTCTCGTCGGGGCCTGTCGGCATCTTCGGCGGCAGCGAGGGAATCGCCGACATCCGCGCCACGGTCCAGAGCCTGGACGGCCCGATCAACCCGCAGAACACGCTGTATCCGCCCTGGGGCGGCAACCCCATGACCAACGTCGACTACTACTACCTGTCACTCGCGATCCTGCTGATCCTCACTCTGGCCACGCGCAACCTGGTCCGCTCGAGGTGGGGGCGCGCGTTCATGGCCGTGCGCGAGTCCGAGATCGCCGCCAAGTCCTCGGGCGTCAACGTCTACCGCTTCAAGATCGCGGTGTTCGCCCTCTCGGCGTCGTTCGCGGCGATCGGTGGGTGGCTGTTCGTACACTCGGGCGGGTTCATCAGCCCGATCTTCCCGTCGCAGATCCCGGAGTCGTTCAAGTACGTGGTGATCATGATCGTGGGCGGCACGGGGACGCTGGCCGGTCCGATCGTCGGCGCGGCGGTGGTCGAGCTCGGACGCGTCGGGATCGGCCCGCTTCCCGGCTTCCGTGAGGCCCCCGAGTACCAGAACCTGATCCTCGGGCTGACCGCGCTGCTCACCGTCATCACCGCTCCGGGAGGCGTCGTGGGCGTCGCCAAACAGGTGAGCGAGCGGCTCCGCCGCCGCCTGCTGGGCGGCCGGAGGCCCGCGGCGGCCGGGTGGGCGCCGATGTCCCCCGCCATGAAGCGGCCCCAGCCCCGGCTGGACCTCGCCGAGCTCGAGGAGGACGTGATCCTCGAGACCAACGAGATGTCGAAGATCTTCGGCGGCCTCCGCGCGAACAACAAGGTCTCGATCAAGGTGACCCGGGGCTCCGTGCACGCGCTCATCGGACCCAACGGCTCGGGCAAGACGACGTTCATCAACGTGGTCACGGGCGTGTACGCGCCCGAGGAGGGCACGGTGCACTTCCAGGGCCGGAAGATCTCCGGAGAGCCCGCGTACGTGACCGTCGACATGGGCCTCGGCCGGACCTTCCAGAACCTGCAGCTGTGGCGACGGATGACGGTGCTCGAGAACGTCATGGTCGGCCTGCACGTGCGCTCCAAGGCCGGCCTGTTCTCCGTGGCGGCCCGGATGCCCTGGGCCCGCAGGGAGGAGGAGCGGATGCGCCAGCGAGCGCTGGGCCTCCTGGAGTTCGTCGGCCTGGAGAAGTTCGCGGACGTGTTCGCCGGCCAGCTCCCCTACGGTCCCCAGCGCCGCCTCGAGGTCGCCCGCGCGCTTGCCCTCGACCCCGCGCTGCTGATCCTCGACGAGCCGGCGGCGGGCCTGAACCCCGCGGAGGTCGGCGAGTTCACGGAGCTGATCCGCAAGATCAAGACGACGGGCATCACGGTGTTCCTGATCGAGCACCACATGGACCTCGTCCTGGCCGTGTCGGACCAGATCAGCGTCCTCGACTACGGCACGAAGATCGCCGACGGCACCCCCCGGGAGGTCGCCAGCGACCCGAAGGTCATCGAGGCCTACCTGGGCGCGGAGGGCGAGGGCGCCGAGGAGGACCTCGAGGACCTGGACGAGTCCGAGCGAGTGGGAGCCTGACCATGGCCAAGACGAAGAGAGAGACCGGGACCCGGGACGAGACGACGACCGCCTCGGGCGGGGGCGGTCCGATGCTGAAGGTCACCGACCTGTCGGTGTTCTACGGCGCCATCGAGGCCCTCCGGAGCATCTCCTTCGAGGTCAACGAGGGCGAGGTCGTGGTGATCATCGGCTCCAACGGAGCCGGCAAGACCACCACCCTGAAGACGCTCTCGGGCCTCCCGGAGCTCCTCAAGACGGTCCGCGGCCACATCGAGTTCCAGGGCCAGCGCGTCGACGGCCTCTCCCCCAACAAGATCGCCAAGGCCGGGCTGGCCCACGTGCCCGAGGGGCGCAAGATCTTCCCGGACCAGTCGGTGCGGGACAACCTGCTGCTCGGCGCGCACCAGCGGGAGGACAACGAGGTCGAGAAGGACATCGACAAGATGTACGAGCGGTTCCCGATCCTCGGCGAGCGCAAGGGGCAGATGGCGGGCCTCATGTCGGGCGGCGAGCAGCAGATGCTCGCGATCGCCCGGGCCCTCATGGCCCGCCCCAAGATGATCCTGTTCGACGAGCCTTCGATGGGCCTCGCGCCGCTGATCGTGAAGCGCGTGTTCGAGATCGTCGCCGAGCTGAAGCAGGAGGGCAAGACGATCCTGCTGGTGGAGCAGATGGCGTTCCAGGCACTCGGCCTGGCCGACCGGGCCTACGTCCTGGAGACGGGCGAGATCACGCTCGAGGGAACCGGGCAGGAGCTCCTGAGCGACCCGCGGGTCAAGGAGGCCTACCTCGGCGCGTAGCCCTTCCGGGGGCTATCCACCGAAGGACTCGCGGCGTACCATGACGCGACACACGGAGGTACAGGTGGTGCCCGCTCGCAAGATCGTTCCGCTGATCGCTCTCCTCATGTTGGTCGGCGTCCCGCAACCCGCGCACGCCGCATTGTGGAGCGGAGCCTGCGCGCTCGACGTCCGGTTCGTCTTCTCGGAGCCGATCCAGCCCACGGGATCGAACCCGAACTACACCGTCACGGTGACCCCGGCGGTCGACCTCGACACGGGCTGGCCCGGGTCGCAGCCCTGCCTGAGCTCGCTCGACGTCGACCCGTTCCGCAGCACCTCGGTGGTCGCGAGCGGCTCCTCGAGCCTTTGGACGTGCGGAGCCGTGCTCGCGTCGGGCCCGTGGGACCAGGGATGGCAGAATCAAGCGGGAGCGTTCACGCCACCCGCGGTCTTCGGCTCCCACTCGATCACAGGAGCTTGGGGCGCTTGGACGGTCCTGATCACGAGCCCTTCGCTGAACTTCACGGGCGTGATCGAACTGACCCTCGACACCGGAACGCCCACGCCCGCTTGCATCGGAGCAACGAGCGTGCGTACGACCGGCGTGATGGTCTTCCAGGACCCCAGCTAGCGAACCTCAGCCCGCGGAGTGGGGCGGGCAGCGGCTCGACCAGATGACTCCGCCGTCCGTGGAACACGCAAGCCCGCGCTGTCGCAAGCCCACCAGGATGCGGTCCCCGTAGGCCTGGAGCGTCCCTGCGCCCCGGCCAAGGCCAGCCCACCGAACCTTCACCCACGTCGCCCCACCGTCGGACGACCGGTACAGACCGCCGCGGAGCGCATGGAGATCGGTCGTGGCGGCGAACAGCTGGTCGCCCACCACCGCGAGGTCCCGGATCGCTTCGGTCGCCGGCCACGGTGTGGGAAGCCGCGTGAACGTCCGCGCTCCGTCGTCCGAAACGAAGATGCCCCCAAGGGTGAATGCATAGGCTCGCCCAGTCCGCGCGAAGTGATCGTCCAGGCGGACCTGGGGGACGTCGCGCTGGCCCGGCAGCGTGGTGGACTCGCACACCGCGGTGGAGCACGTGAACACGGTCGAGACGAAGGTCCCGCTGGCCCGGTCCATCTCGAGCGCCCCCAGGACGATCCTAGGGTCGACGGGGTAGGCGGGCGAGAAGGCCGGCTCGAGTGGTCCGGGCAGGGCGGTGTAGGGAGCCGGCTCCACGATCCCCTCCGCGTCGCGGTACCGGAGGAGGGTCTGGGCCCCGATGAGGATCGTGGGGTCGCCCATGTTGAAGGCGGGCGAGATGGCGGCGGACCCGATCGCGTAGGGAGCGCCGGCCACCACGGCAGGCACGAACGAGGACCCTCCGTCCCCGCTCACCTCGAGGCCCTCCGGGCCCATCGCGAACATGCGGTCGTCGCCGCGCCCGTAGGAGGGCGGGAGCAGGAGCGAGCTCCCCACGAATCCCCGGGCCGCCAGCCGCGTCCAGCTCGCCCCGCCGTCGGCGGAGCGAAACAGGACCGGCGGACAGGGCTGCAACCGGCAGTGGACCCTTCCCGCGGCGAAGACCACGCCGTCACGCTCGAAGTTGGGCGATGGGACGATGGTCTCGATCCTCGCGTCCTCGGGCTGGTGGACGTCCGCGTTGGGATCGGTCACGTCGCCGAGCACGGTCCCACCGGCGGTATCCGGCGGCGTGATCGCACCGCCACCCGCCGGGGCGGGCTCGGCACCCACACCTGCCTCCGCCCCGCCCGGCGCCGCGGCCGACAGGAGGGGGGCCTCGCGCGCGAGCCGTGCGCCCGCTCCCGCTCCGAGCGGACCGCTCAGGCCGACCACGAGGGCGACCAGGCCCGACGCGAGCTGCATCGCGGTGACCGAGGCAACCCCGTCCGCGAGCCCGGCCGAGCCCGTCCGCGTGCCGGACCACACGGAGCGGCTCGCGCGCCGGAGCCAGCCGACCGGCACGAGGATCACGGCGACCACCCCGCCCGACATCCGCCGGTACTGGGCGCGGAGGGTCCGGCGGGCACGGAACAGGAGCTGCTCGATTGCTGGGCGCGACACCCCGAGGAAGTCGGCGACCTCGGACGGGTTCCACTCGTCGAGATACCGGAGCGTCAGCGCGACCCGCTGCCGGCGGGGGACGCGCTCGAGCGCCTGGAGGAGGACCAGGCGGTCCTCGCGATTCGCGAAGTCCAGGGTGTCGGGCGCAGCGCCGCCGCCGGGATCCGCGACGGTCTCCCGGTCCCGAGCCCGGGCATGATCGATGACGAGCCTGGTCGCGATCGTCTTGAGCCACGGCCACATGGGCCGATCCCGGTCGAACTCATCAATGTGTTCGAATGCCCGGATCAGTGTTTCCTGCGCAATGTCCTCAGCATGGACACTGTCACTCATCCTCCGACGGCACAGACGAACCAGGCGCGGGAAGAACCGCCGGTACAGCACGTCGAACGCCAGGCCCTGTCCGTGAAGGAACTCACGAACCAGGTCGCCGTCGATCGCTTCGAGGTCACGGGCGATGGTGCGGGCCATTGTCGTGTGGATTGCGCATTCGCCGCGCACCAGGGGGTTCCTGCCACCCGTTGGGATCTTTTCGCGTAAGGGAACGGGCCTCCCGAGCGTATCCATGTGCGATGGGAGGCGGATCCGCACTCGCAGTCGACCTCTCGGCCCGCCGGGCCGAGCGCTCCACCCCGGCCACCGAGAGCGTCCTCGAGCGCGTCGCGCTCGCGCTGAACTCGACCCTCGAGCTCCGCGAGGTCCTGCGGCTCCTGGCCGAGATCACCCTCGAGGAGGCCGGCGCGGGACGGTGCAGCGTCTTCCTGCTGGACGGCAAGGTCCTCCGGCCCGCCGTCGCGATCGGCGACCGGCACGACGGCGCGCTGTGGTCGGCCTTCCACCAGATGGAGCCGGTCGAGCTGGGATCGGTCCCGCTCGGGTGGGAGCGCCTGCTCGAGGGCCGGGCGGTCTCCGTCCCGGAGGCCTCCGAGTGCCCGCTCGTCCCGGAGGCTTGGGTGGAGCGCTTCTCGCTGGAGTCGATGGTCCTCGTCCCACTCCTCGCGGCCGGCGAGCCGTGCGGGCTGATGGTGGTCGACTATCCGCGACGGCAGCGCTTCGCCGGCGGCGAGCTGAACCTGTTGGAGGCCATCGGCTCCTACGCGGGCGTCGCCGTGCGCAACGCCCGCCTGTTCGACACGACACGGCGCCGGGCCGAGCTGCAGGAGGCGCTCGCGCGGAGCGCCGCCGCCCTGTCCTCTCCCCTCACGACGCGCGAGATCGCCGGGCGGCTGGCCAGGGCCTACGCGGACCTCCTCGGGGCGCGGCTGTGCGCCATCGGCCTGTTCGACCCCGAGCGCTGCACGATCACGACGGTGGCCTCGCGGGGGACCCGGAGGATCCGCGGTCCCATCCCGCTGAGCACCGTCCCCGAGCGGATCCTCGACCGTGTGTCCGGCGCCTGGGCGCACGGCAGACGACCGGTGGTGCTCGAGGACGACCCGTGGCTCGCGGACTACGTGGGCGGAGCGGCGGCCGGCGCCTCCCGGTACCTCGTCCTGCCGCTGGTCGTCGAGGACCGGACGATGGGGGCGGTCCTGCTGGGGTTCGACGCGCGGTCCCTGCCCTCGGCGGAGGAGCGCTCGGCGGCCCAGGCCCTGGCGGCTATGGCCGCCTCCGCCCTCGAGCGGCGCGCTCTCCTCGACCGGCTCGAGGGCCAGGTGTGGCAGCTCGAAGCCCTCCACCGCGTGGGCGTCCGCCTGGCCGAGGAGACGACCGCCGAGGGCCTGGTTGACGGCGTGAACGAGCTGCTGGCCGGCCGCGACGCGCGGGTCGCCGGCGTGGCCTTCAGCGACCGGGCGCTGCGGCGACGGCTGGGCGCGGAGGAGCCGGCGCCCGAGGAGCGGCGGGCCTGGCGGGACGGACGTTCGTGGACCCTCCCGGACGGGACGCGCTCGGTCCCCATGCGGCTCGGCCGGCAGTGCGTCGGTGCCCTTCGAGTCCGGCCGGCGATGCTGTCCCCCCAGGAGGTCTCGTTCCTCGAGGTGCTGGCCCGGGAGGTCGCCGAGGGCACGATCCGCCGTTCGCTGCGGGCCTCCGTCGAGGAGGCCGCCCGGGAGCGGGCCGTCGTGGCCGATCGCGAGCGCATGGCCTCGGACCTGCACGACACGGTGGGCCAGCTCGTCGTGAGCATCGGCCTGCTGGCCCGGGGCCAGGTCGAGGACATGCCGCCGGGTCCGATGACCGTGCGGACGGCGCGGCTGGCTGAGCTCGCCGACGAGGCGAAGTGGGAGATCGACCAGGCCCTGCGCGCCCTCGCGTTCGTGCCGAAGTCCCGGCGCGGCCTCGTCCCCTCCCTCCGGGCCCTGGCCCGGTCGTTCGAACGCGACACCGGGATCCCCGTGATCCTCGAGGTCGCCGGGCGCCCCACGCGCCTCCAGCCGAGGATCGAGCGCGCCCTGTACCGCGTGGTCCACCAGGCCCTGGCCAACGCCTGGCGCCACGCCCGGTGCGCGTCCACACGCGTCGAGCTGGCGTTCCGGCCCGACGGCGTGGGCGTGCAGGTCCTGGACGACGGGGTGGGGCTCGGGGGCCGGTGGCCCGAGTCGCGCGTCGGAACCGGCATCCACAGCATGCGCCGCGCGATCGACGAGGTCGGCGGCACCTTCCGCCTGCGAAACGCCCGGCCCCGGGGCGTCCGGGTCGAGGCGTGGGTCGGGCGGGAGGGAGGGTGATCCGCATCCTCCTGGTCGACGACCACCCTGTGGTGCGCGAGGGGATCGGCGCCCTGCTGGCCCGGGAGCGCGAGTTCGTCCTGGTCGGAGAGGCCGACAGCGGCGAGCGAGCCGTCCGGGAAGCCGAGCTCGCCGAGCCCGACGTGGTCGTCCTCGACCTCCGCCTCCCGGGCATGGACGGGATCGAGGTGTGCGAGCGGATCCTGCAGGCTCGGCCGAAGACCGCCGTCCTGATCCTCACGAGCTTCCCCAACGACGGCGCGATGCTCGCCGCCTTCGCCGCCGGGGCGAAGGGATTCCTCATCAAGCGGTCCGAGCTCACCACCCTCCGGGAGGCCATCCGGGTGGTGGCCGGCGGGGGGACCTACGTGGACCCGCAGGTGGCCGGGAAGCTCGTCGCGCTCGCCGCCCGGGGCCGCCGGGCGACGGGGCCGCACGGGCTGAGCGGGCAGGAGCTGCGCGTGGTCGAGCTCCTGCCGCGCGGGCTGTCCAACCGGGAGATCGCCGAGCAGCTGGCGATCTCGCCGCACACCGTGAAGTCCCACATGCGGAGCGCGCTCCGCAAGCTCGGCGCGCGGGATCGAGCCGAGGCTGCCGCGCTGGTGATGCGGGAGGGACTGGCGTGAGCGTGTTCGCCGCGCGGAGGGATGAGAGCTCATCCCGTTTGGGGGATGAGAACTCACCCGATCGGGTGAAGACAGGCGGCGCTCGGCCGCCGACCATGACAGGCGTCCGTCCCGAAGCGCCGGCCGCGGCCCGTCGGCCGGCCCGGGACGGGCTTCTTCGCGCAGCGATGCGCACCTACCGGGGTCTCGATCCTCGTCGACGGACGGTCCGTCGGCCCACGCCGAGGGAGGTGAGCGAGACCTGATCGAGCCCGGTGCCCGATGCCTCACGACTTGCGGGCACGAGGCACATACGAGAAAGGG